>CAZHIV010000087.1:0-4840 GCA_964532675.1 uncultured Planctomycetaceae bacterium | reverse complement strand
GGCGTCTGGCGAACGATGTTGAGATACTCGGCGAACGTTCCCACCCAGTTCTTGCGGCGGAATTGTTCGGTATCTTGTCGCTGGGCAACCAGGCTAATGATGTCCCGACCGTCGCTCATTGTTATTCTCCTATGAGCGACTCCGATCGTGCCGGATCCTTGCGGCTATGCGAGTGTCAATCCATTGATGCGTTCGACGAGCGGATTCCTTTCCGTATTTTCCGGCGGACGATCGATGTCGCCAAAGTGGTTCTGTTATTCAGGCAACTCTCGTACTCATCTCTCGCCGTGTGCGGGCTCCCGTTGGGGGCGGGGCAATGCTAGGCGCCAGCAGCGCATGCGCCAAGGCAAACTTCTGATACGCGCGCGCCACGCCGCTAGACCAGGAGCCGTGCTAACCGCGTGGGGCTACTTCAAGCGCACAAATGCCCGAAGCGAGGCCAAAGTGCCAGATGAGTGCTGGCCGCGATACGCACAACCGGCCAGACGTGGGATGACTTTTCCAACGCGTGCCAGATTGCACACAGTTAGAGAGATTGGCAAAGAGCGGTGGATTAGGTGGTGGTGTGTCGGCCAAGCCGCTCGCCGGGCCGCGACTCGGTTCAAGCTACGAGTCGCACCTCTTCTAAATCAAGTATCGACTGGATTTGCCGACCGGGCAACATTGTTTGCGGCCAGGGGACGATATCTGCCCGCATCCGCTGGCATTTGCGATTTTCCGCAAGCTGTGTCTCTGGAACAAGTTACGGCGATAGTTCGGCGCTCGCAGGTGGTTCTCGAATCGCCGCAAAAAATACTGGCATGGCGCTCCTGGCGGGGGGGATTAGCGCGGCATGAAAGCGCGAATGCCAGGCAATGCGGCTGCCGATTCGCCCGGCCAGCGAGGCCGCTTCGTTCCCGCGGCGGCTAATTCTTGCGACGTCCGCGCGACCGCCCCCGCGCGCCGTTGCCCCGCGAGGTCGAGCGCGATGCTGGCCGCCGTTGGGAGCGGTTTTGCATATTGGAATCCACGATGCAGCCGATGGCTTCGTCCCAAGAGGGAATGGTTCGCTGCGCCGCCTTGCGAGTCGGTTCCCGTTGTTCGGCCTCGGCACCATCGAAGCCGTCGTCGGCGCCGTCGACCTCATCGGCCGTCGCCGCGTCGGCCTCTTCGTCGTCGTCGTCCGACACGGCAAGCTCGTCGAATTCCTCGTCAAGCTCGAATACAACCGGACGGGACTGATCTTTGGGCGGCGCGGCGCGTTGAGTTTCGCTTTGGCGGTCGCCCGGTTTGCGCCCCCGTCCGCCGCGACGGCGGCGCCGCCGGCCACGCTTGCGCTCCGCGGAGGCGGCTTCGTCATCGGTATCCAGCGCGGAGTCGTCGTCGTGCTCCAAATCCTCAACGAAGCCCGCGGCCGCGACTTCGTCGCCCGAAAGCGAACGGATATCGTCGGCGCTTGGATCGGCTTCCGGTTCGCCGCGCTGCTCGGTACGTTCCTCTGGCTCGTCAGCACGCGGGGACGGCTCGGTGACGCTGGCAGTTTGCTCAGACGGCGAACCGAAGATCTTGTGCCACAAGCTGACGGCGGCCGGTTTCTCCTCGAGCGGCGCCTGGGGCGCGGATTCAGGTTCGCGGCGGGGCTGGCGCTCTGGGCGTTGTGACTCCGAAGAAACATCGGCGGGCTCGCGCGGCTCGCGAGGCTCGCGCGCCTGCCGTGGCTCGCGAGACGATCGACGACGGCCGCCGCGCGACTCGCGAGTTCGTTCTCGGGGCTCGCGCGCTTGCCGCGGCTCCGCGCGGTGGCGGGTTTCATCGCGCTGGCGAGGCTCACGAGGCGGCCTTTCTCCGGCCGGCTCGCGCGACACTTCCGGCGTGGGCGGGCGCCGCTCCTCCGCCGGCGGTTCTTCCCGAGGCGCGGGAGGTTCGACGGACGGCAATCCTAGATCGCCCGCCAGCTGTTCCCAATCGCCCGGCGACCGCTGGGGCGGCGGACTAACTGTCGCGGCCTGCGAAGGCAACGTTTTCGTTGGCGGCGGGTCGGGCACGTCTGGCGTCGTCGAGATGGCCTCTTCCCGCTGCACTGTCTCCGGCGACACTTCGGCACCTAGCTCGCGTGCCAAGTCGTCCCATTTTGACTTGAGTTCCTGCTTTTCCATATCATCCGGTCGTACTATTGAATTGCCCGGCAAGGAGCGCCGCTGGGCTTTGCGATTCTGTTAAAACCATCCAAAGTATAAGCGTTTTTCACCACTTCGGAAAGCTGTCCTGAGCGGCAAGAAAACCGCCGCACGACTGGCCGGGATTCGCCGCTTTGGGCTAGTCTCACGCAGAGGCGCGGAGAACGCAGTGGAATTCGGCGGTTTAATCGGGCCCAATTGGCTTGACTTTTGTTGCCGATATGGCGGCCGTCGGGGTTAGCCTTTCTTAGCGGGAAGGAATTTTGAGCTGATCTCCGCGTCCTCTGCGCCTCTGCGTGAGATCAATTACAAGTCGGAAGAACTATGGCAAGCGACGATTCAGCAAAGCGTTCCGCCCACGACGACCCATTCGTCGAAGAGGTCGAGATATCGGGCCACATCATCGACAGCCTCATTCTGCCGAAGGTGTTGGACGCGATCATGGCCTACGGCGGCAAGTTCCGCATCGAGAACATCGCGATCGGGCAGTCGAGGCACGATCCCAGCTACGCGGTGGTCGAAGTCCGCGCGCCCACGCAGGCGGCAATGGAAAACGTGCTGGCCCAGATCGCCGACCACGGGGCGGTGCCGACGGCGAAGCAAGATTGCCGGCTCGTGGCGGCCGACATGGACGGCGCGTTCCCCGAAGGCTTTTACAGCACCACCAACCAGCGCACGGAGATTCGCCTCGACGGCGAGTGGCTCGACGTGGCCGACCAGGAGATGGACTGCGGCATCGTGGTGGAAGGAGGAGCGAGCAGCGAGGAGCGAGGAGCGAGGAGTAAACCCGCTGCCACCGACACTCTCGCTCCTCGCTCCCCGCTCTTCGCCGCTCGCTGCATTCCGATGATCGACGTGCGCCGCGGGATGCAGATCGTCACTGGGCACGCGGGGGTGCGCGTGTTTCCGGAAGAGCGGGCCGCGGCGCACAGCGGTTTCACGTTCATGTCGAGCGGCGTGTCGACCGAGAAGCCCAAGGGGGCGCTGGTGCGCGAGATTGCCCGCGACCTGGTCAATAACCGACGCGGCGGCGGCAAGACGCTGGTGGTCGGCGGGCCGGCGATCGTCCACACCGGCAGCGGGCCGGCACTGTGCCAGCTGATCCGCGGCGGATACGTCGACATGCTGTTTGCCGGCAACGCGCTGGCCACGCACGATATCGAGCAGGCGCTGTTCGGCACCAGCCTGGGCGTGCACCTGGCCGACGCCAGCGTCGCCGAGACCGGCCACGAGCACCATCTGCGAGCCATCAACCGCATTCGCCGCTGCGGATCGATTCGCGCGGCGGTCGAGCGAGGCGTGCTCACCTCCGGCGTGATGCACGACTGCGTGAAGCACGGCGTCGACTTCCTGCTGGCCGGCAGCATCCGCGACGACGGGCCGCTGCCCGACGTGATCACCGACGTGATGGACGCCCAGCGCCAGATGCGCTCTCGCGTGCGCGATGTGACGTTCTGCCTGATGATCGCCACGATGCTGCACTCGGTGGCCGTCGGCAACCTTCTGCCCGCCTGGGTGAAGGTCGTCTGCATCGACATCAACCCTTCCACCGTCATCAAGCTGAGCGACCGCGGCAGCTTTCAGACCATCGGCCTGGTGACCGACGTCGAGCCGTTCCTAAGGGCGCTGGTGCAGGAGGTGGAGGCGCTTGAGCGGCCGGGCTCGTGATATGTATGTCAGTTGTCCGTGGTCCGTGGTCAGTTGCCAAAAAACAAGACGCCACAACAACAACAACAACAATGGACAACGGACAACGGACAACGGACAACGGACCACGGACAACGGACAACCATTTGCCTTCGCCACCACACCCACCCTTGACGTCACAACCCCACATCCTGATGTGCCCGCCGGACTTCTACGGCATCCACTACGAGATCAATCCGTGGATGGACATGTCGCGGCAGGCGGAGCATGCGGTGGCGGTCGAGCAGTGGAACGGGCTGTATCGGCATATCAATGAGTCGGGCGCGCGGGTGTCGCTGCTGGAACCGGTGCCCGGGCTGCCGGACCTGGTGTTCACGGCGAACGCCGCCATGATCTATGGGCGGCAGGCGCTCGTCTCGCGGTTCCGTCACCGGCAGCGGCAGGGCGAGGAGCCGTACAATCGCAGCTGGTTTGCCGACCACGGTTTCGAAGTGGTCGACGTGCCGGAAAGCCTCAGCTTCGAGGGCGCGGGCGACGCACTGTTCTGCGGCGATACGCTGTATGCCGGCTACCGCATGCGGAGCGACGCCGCGGGCCATCAACAGATTGGCCGGATGCTGGCCGTGCGCGTGATCCCGATGGAGCTCGTCGACGCGCGCTACTACCACCTCGACACCTGCTTCTGCCCGCTCGCCGACGGCGAAGCGATCTGGTTTCCGCCGGCGTTCGACGAGTACGGCCAGCGAGCGATCCGCGAGCACGTGCCCACGCTCGTGGAAGCCGAACAGTCGGAAGCGGAGCGTTTCGCCTGCAACGCCGTGGTGATCGGCCGCCGCGTGATCACCAACACCGGCTGCGACCGGCTGCACGCAGCACTCGCCGCGCGCGGCTACGAACCGATCGCCACGCCGCTCGACGAATTCGTCAAAGCGGGCGGCAGCGCGAAGTGCCTCACGCTGCGGCTAGACGGCGAAGAAGCGGCCGCCTGGCGAGCTGCCTGAATCCTGTAGGGAACGGCCTCTGTGCCGTTCCGTCGC
>CAZHIV010000086.1:0-3206 GCA_964532675.1 uncultured Planctomycetaceae bacterium | reverse complement strand
CCGCCGCAGGCGATCTCCACATCATCGGGATGGGCCCCCACGGCGATGACATCCAAAGGTGGATAAACAGCGCTGCTCATAGACAAATCGCTCTTTCGCCCTCTGCCTAGTTTGGCTAATCTGCGGCCCCGATGATAGTCCTGTAGCCCGCAGCTTGGTGAGGGCGTTATGACAAAAAGCAATCCGACGGGCAAGCGTCCGCGGCTCTCGGTGGCGATGTTGGTTCGCGACGCGGCCGACGTGCTGGCCGATGCGCTCGACAGCGTGCGACCGATCGCCGACGAAATCGTGGTGGCCGACACCGGCTCGGCAGACGGCACGATCGAGATCGCGCGCCGGGGCGCCGACGTGGTACTCGAAATCGAGTGGCAGGACAGCTTCGCCGATGCCCGCAACGAGTGCTTGCGGCGCGTGACGGGCGACTGGGTGCTGTGGATCGAGGCCGACGAAATGCTCGACGACACGGCGGCCCAGCAGCTTCGCGACTTTGTCGACGAGGCGGCCGACCCGAACAAGGCCTATCTGTTCTTTATCCAACGGCAGGCTACGGGCGGGGCCAACAGTCGCGAGCAGCTTGGTCAGTTGCGGCTCGCGCCGAACCGGCCGGAGCTGCGCTTCATCGGAAGAGTTCGCGAGCAGATGCTGCGCTCGGTGCAGGATGCCGGGCTGGGAGTGGACGCTTTGGACTGTGTGCTGCGCCGCTGCGAGGCCGGCCGCGACGCTGAGCGAGTGCGGGCCGACGCGCGGTGGCGGCTCAACCTGGCCAACCTCGCCTTGGCGGAAGACGGAGAGCAAGCAGGCCCGCTGCTGGCCCGGGCCGAAGCGCTGGCCGAGCTTGGCCGGTCGCAGGAAGCCGGCGCCGTCTACCGGCAGGCGGTCGGCGTGGCCGAGCGCGGCTCCTCGGAAATGCTGGAGGCTTATTACGGCCTGCTCACGTCGATGGACGCCGACCCCACGGCGGCCGATCGTCAAATCGCCGCGTGCCTCGAGGCGCTGGACATTTATCCGCTCGACGCACAACTGCTCTGCGGCATGGGCAGCTACTTGCTGCGGGCCCAGCGGGTCGACCTGGCGGTTCGCTCCTACGAGACGGCCGCCACGCACGGCAAAATCGATCCGTCGATTTGGCACCTCGCCGACCTGGCCGACGTCGCGGTGACCTGCTGGAGCCTCGTGCTGCAACTGCTGGGCGACACACCGCGCGCCGAAACCATTCTGAACGACGCGCTCGATGCGCGGCCCGGTTCGCTGCGGCTCCGCCGGCAGCTCATCGACTTGCTGGTCAAGGCAGGCCGGGAGCGCGATGCGGTGGCCCAATGCGGGCTGCTTGGCGAGGACGTGCCGAATCGAAGTGCTCTGCCGCAAGTCGTCGGCGGCGCGGTGCTCGCGGCGGCGGGCAAATCGGCCGCAGCGCTCGGGCCGTTGCGGGCCGCGTATCAGGCCGGTTTCCGCGACCCGTTGTGCTTGCGATGGCTGGCCGGGGCGCACCTGGCGCTGGGCAACCTGGCGGATGTCGAGGCGGTCGCCGCCGAATGGGCGCGCCATGAGCCTGGCAACCTGGAAGTTGTTGCGTTCCGGCGGGCGGTCGAGCAGCGCCGCAGCGGCTCCGTTTCTCCCGCCTCGCCCAGCACTCCGCGCCGGGTCGATCCGCCGTCGCCGGCCGGTCTGCCGATCGACGGGCCCACCGCCTCGCCGCGGTGGACGACTCCGGCACATTAACCGCCCGCTGATGGACGGTGGGAATCGCTTCAAGATTGCCCATTTTCCGGCCGAAGGCCCGATTCTTGACAGGCTCGGCGGCCCCGCATAAGAATCGCGGTTCGGTCGCTGCCGGGCACTCGCCCGATCCGCCTCGCGCGCCTACGATTGGGGAGCAATACGCCAACTCGCGGCCAGGCTGTCTAACCATATGCCATCGCACAAAGTATCGGGGGAGTAATCAATGGAATACCAAAACATCACCATCTGCGCGGGCCTTGAAGGCCCGCATTCGGACGCCGGCTGCTGCCTGATGGAACCGGAGCCCTTCCTCGGCGCGCCGGCCGACGACCGGCTGGCGTGCGCCACCGAGTCGTTCGACGATTTCGACGACGACGATTTCGACGACGACTTCGACGACGACTTCGAAGAGGAATGGGACGAAGACCTGCCCGGCGACGCCGACCAGTTCGAGGACGACGACGTCGAGGAAAGCAGCGCGGTCGAAGTGGAGCCCGACTTCGACGACGAGGATTGAGCGCAGTTGGCGCAATGACCCCTTAGCGTCGGCGGCCACGCCGAATCGCCTCCGTTGACTGTGGCTCCGCTCGCAACTTCATTCTTGCGGACGAGCCAAAACGGACTGGTCGCTCTTTGCGATTGCACGAAGCGTGCTGTCGTGTTCTACTCGCAGTTTGCGCCGAGGTTCTAAAACCGGTTTCATAACTAGTGGCACCGGCTGCTAGCCGGTGCGGAGAACTGCAAACTGCGACACAGGCCAGCGGCCTGTGCCACTGAGCCGCAAGCATCGATGGTTTCGAAACCGGTTCTAGTTTTCCAGCGTTCACACGATGTTCCAGCCGGTTGAAGGCAACGTGAATTTTCCGGAGCAAGAGCTGGTCGTCGGCCGCTTCTGGAAGGAACATCGCATCTACGAGAAGTCGCTCGCGCAGCGGGCGGGCGCGCCGCCGTTCGTGTTCTACGAGGGCCCGCCCACGGCCAACGGCATGCCCCACCCCGGCCACTGCCTCACGCGGGCGATCAAGGATTTGTTCCCCCGCTACAAAACGATGCGCGGCTACCGCTGCGAGCGCAAAGCCGGCTGGGACACCCACGGCCTGCCCGTCGAGGTCGAGGTTTGCAAAGAGCTTAAGATTCACAGTAAAGAGCAGATATTGGAATACGGCGTCGAGAGGTTCATTCACAAGTGCCAGCAAAGCGTGTGGCGCTACATGCGCGAGTGGGAACGCCTCACCGAACGCATCGGCTTCTGGGTCGATCTGGACGAGGCGTACGTGACGTACCACCAGAGCTCCGTCGAGAGCGTGTGGTGGAGCCTAAAAAACCTGTTCGACCGCGGCCTGCTGTACCAGGGTCACAAGATCGTGTGGTGGTGGGCGCAGGGCGGCACCGCATTATCGGCGGGCGAGGTTGGTTTGGGGTATCGCGAGGTGGCGGACCCGAGCGTGTATGTGAAGTTTCCAGTAGTAATCGATGAAAAAGCACAA
>CAZHIV010000085.1:0-17071 GCA_964532675.1 uncultured Planctomycetaceae bacterium | reverse complement strand
CGGCACACTGTTTGACTTCGGTCTCGCAGAGCCTGGCGAAGCCCCGCTCGACGGCCGCTTTCAATTCCGGGTCGACCGGCTTTCGCTGCTGTGCCTCCGCGGCGATCGCCGCCAGTCGTTGATTGAGTGCATGCAGTCGCTGCAGCCGCCCGCTGAAATTCCATTCCGCCTCAGAAACGCGGTTGAGCGCCGCCAGCCGTCGGATCGACTCACGTGTCCACACGTCGCGGCCTCCGCAGTTTCGGCCGCATCGCGAGGACCATAATGTCGACCAGCTCAGCGTCGGCCGCGGCGACGTCGTCCGAGTTCCACACGTGGCTCTTGTTAAATTCCTTGGGCTGAATCTTCCCGCAGCCCTCGGGGCAATAACACCACCCACATCCCATGGCGTTCGACGTCGCCATTGCCGTGCCGCACTCCGCGCAGCGATGCCACTTGTTTCTCAGCAGCACGTCCTGCAGCACATCGGGCGAGAGGTTCACTTTGCACATGCGTCTTCCTCCGCCCGGCGGCGAAACAGTTCCGCCATGTTCCAGCACGCGCTGCCGATGTCATTGATTGAAGAACGCAGACGATCGAGGCGCTTCGCGCGGAACTTCTCCCTCGCCTTCTTGGGGAGTTCCGCGATCGTCTCCTCCAGGACGGCCCTTTCGCTGGGCGAGCCGATCTCCACGGTTTCCAGAATGCCGGCCATCTTCGACAGGTTTGCCGCGATGAAATCACTCAGCGAATCTTCCTCGAGCCCCTGCGATTTGAGCCACTCATCCCAGCCGAAGAGCACCGGCGTGTGATGCACGTCGTCGAGCGAACGCAGGCCGAGTTGACCGCGGCCCACCAGAGCGATCGCCACGGCCGCGGCGGGGAAATCCCCATCGTCGCAAACCAGGCTGTAGGGGTCGGACGGATTGACGATTTCGCAGATCATGGCGTGGGTCCAATGGCGAACAACGATTCCGCCCGGGCCGCGGCGGCGAAGGATTCAATCTCGCGAAACGCTGCGCGGCCGATCTCACCCGCCGCTTCGCTGTCCACGGCCTCGCCCGGCGTCAACACGACTTCCGCTTGGCGAACGAGCCAGCGGGGCACGACGAGCGAATGCAGCAGGCACGTCGCCAGCGGCGCGGGGACCGGCGCCGCGCAGCCTGCGACGTAACACCGCCCGGTATGCGCGGCGTGAGGGTCGATGATCGGCGCGAGGATGTTCAAGGTTGTTCCTCCCGTCCAACCGCGGCCGCTTGCTCCGCGATCACCCGCAGCAACGGCAAGCGAAACGCGCCCCACCGCGGCGAACTGCCGGAAAAATGTTTTAGGAGGTTGAAGTTGGGAGACCCCCTGTCGATCGACAGCAACCCCGCAGCGGCGTCGACCTCGAGTCGATCGACCTCGGGGCCGTGCAGCTCCTCCAGGGCCGCGGCGTCGCTGCGAGAGCGTTCCGCCGCGGCCGTTTGTTCGGCGAACTGGCGCTGCTGCGATGTGGCCGCGATCGCAAATTCACGATTTCGTTTTGCACGCAGCCAGGCTTCGGACGGCGGGATTGTGATGGGCGCCCCTGGCTCCGCTGTGTGGGCCTGATGCCAGATCGCTCCCAGACCCCACGGCCGCACGCCGTCGATCGCCTGCCTCTGAAACGAGCCAATGAGCTGCTCGACCTGCTCGACGCTCCAGCCGCCGCGGACGAACGCGTTGGCCGTCGTGTGCGACGTCGCCAGACCCAAGCCGTCGAGCAGCCGTTCGACCGCGGCGACAGCCGCCCTCGTTTTCGAATCCGGAAAATCCCCCCTCCCCTCCACACCTCCCCTCCGGGAAAGAGGGGGGGAGGGAGGAATAGATAGATCTTCAAGAGAATCCTTCGGATTCTCATAAGAAGAGAAATCTGCGCGCGCATGGCCCTCCCACCCGTCCTCCCATTTCCGATTCGAGCGTCCTCCCACCGGCCCTCCCACCCGTCCTCCCATCGGGATTGTGGGAGGACGGTCAGGCCGAAATGGGAGGACGCTCTCCCCGGTTGTGGGAGGGCGCTCCGCCGACTGTGGGAGGGCGCTCCCCTGGTGATGGGAAGCCGCCCCGGCCTGGTGCGACGACGCGCCGTCATCCAGCGTGCAGGGAATCTGCACCGCCCCGGTTCCGCCGGAGTCTGAATGAGCCGATCCTTCGTCGGCGGAGTCGTCGAACAGGCCGAACTGCAGCCCCTGCGTGATCGCCAGATCGCGCAGGGTGGACCACACCAGTTGATACGCGCTCGCCGCGATTCCGCCCCCCTGCGCGAGCGGCTGGCGCTTGCGGTGCACGATGATGAGATAAGCGTCTTCCAGGTCGTCGATCGCCCGGTACCCGTTGGTGGGCTTCTGCTGAGCCTCCCTGGCGATGTCCGGAATGGCGAGCTGCTTTTGCGTGTGATGCCCCAGCAGCCGGTGGATCGCCTGCAGGTACGCCTGCATCCGCAACGGCGAGGCGCGCAGGTCGGACGGGAGTTGATTGAGCTCCCCGGCTGCGAACAGCCTCCACAGCCGCGCCTGCTTTCGCCGATCCGACGCAGTGGCGTGCGCGAGCTTCGCGCGCAGCCGTTCCAGTCGCTTCGCGTTGACTTCGTCGGCGACGGCCTGCAGGCAGATCGAATCGATCACCGCCTGCCGCCGCTGCCATTGACCTGGCATCCTGCTCATGGTGCATTCATCGTGTTGGGGGGAGGTCGATCGTCATCCCGCTTTCGCGGCCTGCTCCGGCGTCAGCAGCGCGCACGGCATGCCGTGCAGCCTGGCGACTTCGGGAACAAGCAGCAGTTCCGCCCGATGAATCGGCACCTCTTTGCGGGCCTGGACGCCCAGCCGCACCGTGTTGCCCCTCACTTCGACGATCGTGACAATGCAGTCGCCGATCAGAATGCTCTCGTCCTTTTTGCGCGACAGACATAACATCTCTAAGACTCCATCCGTGGGGGGCCGGTGGCCGTGGTGCACAATCACCAGCGGATCCATACCACCGGCCCCCTGCCTACTTCGGAGGGCTTCCGCCCTCCGTGTTCGCTGTTGACGTGTTGAGGCCGCCCAGCCGGCTGGTCAGATCGCCGTTCAGCCGCGTGGCGTCCGCCCAGGTGAGCGACAGCTCCTCGTCGCTGGCGTGTACGCCGATTGTCTGCGTGAGCAGCACGCAATCGCGTTTCTCGGCCAGGGCGACATAGTCGTAAAGTTCTCCGCCGCGGCGAAGCTGCAGGCGGATGGCCCGCTGCCACACCCGCGGCACCAGGCGCACCTCGGCGGCGTCGAGCCACAGCTCCCCGCCGCGGTGCAGATGCTCGCAGACTTCCGAGACGGACCAGCCGCTGCTCCACTCCGCGCCGTCGGCCGCCGTGTGATCGATCAGCTTCACCCGCTGCAGCGGCGTGAGGACGTCGACGTCGATCGGATAGCCCGAGCAGGCGTCCGTCGCCGGCGGCAGCACCGGCGGGACGTCCACCGGGATTCGCGTGCAGCGCAGCGCCTCGAACAGAGCGACGATCCGCGGCGAAGACGTCGACAGCAATTCCGCGGCCCATTGGTCGAACAGGATCTCAGTCATCAGCGCGACCTCACGGCGAACCATGTTCCGATTGTCAGACCGATCAGCAACCCCACGAAGGACGCCGTCGTCTTGCTCCAGCTGAGCCAGTCGCAGAGCCATCCCCAGGCGGCGCCGGCAGCGAGAGCCACGACCATCAACGCAAACAACCGCAGCATCACGTCACCTCCGGAGCGGGGAGATAACCGCGGGGCTGCCAGGCGAGGGCCTGCGGCTCCAGCGGTTCGGCCACGTCGATCTCGCGCGGCGGAACGACTTCGACCGGCGCTTGCATTGAAAATCGACACATGCGGGGAAGCGTCTTATTGCGGAACTCCTTCCAGACCGCGGCCGGCGTCTTCGCGCGGGCCTTAAAATGCTCGCCGCGAATGATCGACCAGATCTCGAAGTGGATTGATTCGTATCGGAAACTCGACGTGCGGCTGCAGCAGTAGTTGACCGTGCACCACACATTGAGTGTCGGCGGAGTGATCGCACGCACGGCCGCGCGCAGCTCTTCGAACGAGTGCGGCGTGGCGATCTCTTTGGGCTTGCGGGCGCGCGTCGCCATCAATGCTCCTCATCTTCTGGAGGGAACGCCGGCGGGACGTATTCCTGGAAGCCGAAGATCTTTCCGGGCGCGCTCTCCTGGATCGCGAGCAGCGGCAGATCGAGCGATGCCAGCACGCCGTTGATCAGGCCGATCGGCCTGACGAAAAACTCGTCGCAACCGTCGGTGCCCACTTGGATCGTGGGATGTTTGGCCAGGGCCGGGTTGCAGCGGACGCGAAACGCCAGCAGCACTTTGAGAGCGTACGGATCACGCGCCAGCGCATCATTGAGGGCGTCGATCACGGGTTGAATGGGGCTGCTCATGGCCTCTCCGCGAAATCAGTGGGCGACAGGTGGCTTTGCTGTGCGGGTTGTTTGGCCCGCATGTGAGCTTGCGCCTCTTCGGGGCTGCACGGCACGAAGCGCGGATGCCGCTTGCCGTCGTCTTCCGTCAGCACTTCGAGCTGATGCAGCGACAGCAGACCGCCCAACGTCCAGTTGCAGCCGCGGCCGCCGCTGTCGCGGGTGGCCGGCGGCGGTCCGGCGTTCGTCCAGCGGCCCACACACGAGAATGCGAGATACTTCTCGACGGCGTCGAAGTCGTCGCCGGCACGGACCGCGATCAGGTCCGCGGCCGACTGCACCGTCCCGCACATCGGGCAGCGAAACGCCAGGTGCTCGCGCGGGACTCCCTGGGCTTTCAGCGCGTCGGCGAATTCATTGAGGGTCATCGTGATCATAATCCGGCGTTCTCCAGAGCATCCAGTTGGCGCAGGGCCTCGTCATGCAGCTCGTCGAGCCGCGAGTAGATCGGCCGCAACGCGTCCAGGCCGCCCCGCAGTTCGTCCCGCCAGGGGTTTTCGATCGGGAGCATTTCACGAAGTGCCGTCAGTTGGCCGATGCCGCACAGGAGATCTTCGAGAGCGTGGCTGAGCGTCTGCTCGACGAGCCGCGATTGTTGACCGATGGAAAGCTGCGTCATGAGTGGGTTTCCTGGAGTTGACGGAGAGACACGGCGTGCCGCGCCCTGCGGACGCGCTCCTGCAAGTCGCCGGCATCGACCTGCAGTTCGGAGGCCAGCTCGTGCAGATCGTCGGTCGCTTCACACGCCATGCACAGCAGCAGGTGTTCGGCAGCGCGCAGCAGTTGCTCCTGCGCCACGTGCAGCGCAATCTCCGCGTAGCGCAGGCGGCTCAGATCGGTGGGCTCAAGCATCGGGCGGACTCCATTACGCGCGAAATGGGAAGACAATGACGCCCCGGAGTGTGCGCGGGAAGAACTGCGAGCGTAGGCGCACGGCCGCGACAAGCGGCCTCCGGAGCGTGTGCCAAATCCCGGCTGCCGCTGGCTCGGCCGCGACGAGCGGACGAATGCCAACGCGGACCAGCGGCAGCCGGTGCAACGAATGAGCAGACCGGCGGCGCGGCAGGGGCCGGGGTCGAAGCGGCCCGCGCTTGCGGGAGCGCCCGCGCCGCCGGGGAGACGTGAGGCTACAGGCTGAATTCGGGCGGCCAGGCGATCGAGTTGACCGCTTCGGTGAGCAGCGGGAGCGAATCCCAATAGCTCTTGCCGCTGACGTCCGCGTCCGGGCCATGCGTGATCAGCCGGCCGACTCCCGGCCGGTGATTTTGAAAGCGGCTGTGGCACGTGCTGCGCAGCACCTGCACGGGCTTGTTGAAGTCGCTCCCTTCGCTCGTGTCGACGCCGAGGCTCTGCAGCGCGGCCTTGATCACGTCCGTTCGCCGGCGGGCCGCATGCGACCGCTCGCGGTCGACGCAAGCGATTGACGTGCAGTGAGGAAACAGGGGCGATCTGGGGTCGGGGTCGCACAGCCGGCCGCGGCGGAGTCGATCGAGTTGGGCGACGATCACCGGGGCCAGCGGGATCCTGTGCCGCTTCTTGGTTTTCACCGCGGTGAAGCTGACCATCGCCGGCCGGTTGGGGTCGATGTCCAAATCCTGCCAGCGCAGCGAAAACAGATCGAGCGACCGCGGGCCGGCGTTGCTGCCCAAACACCAGGCGACCTGCAGCTCCACGCGCTGATCGGAACGGCCCGCCAGGGCGTCGTAGACCGCCCCCAGTTGCTCCTCGGTGTACGACGTGGGGCCGATGTCGTCTTCCGGATCGGAGAGCAGCCCGGCTCGCGACAGTTCCTCGATCACCCGCTGCAGATCGGGGGCCGGCGTCTCGTCGATCACGTGCAGCTTCTCGGCCATGCGGTACACGCCGCGCAACATGGCCCAGCGACTCTCCAGCGTGGCGGGTGCCAGCCCGCTCGATCCCATCGCGTAGAAGAATCGCTCCAGGTACACGCCCGTCGTGAAGCCGAGCGGCAGGCCGGGCCAGTCGACGTGCGCGGGCCACGTGGCGGAGCGTTGCTGCGTGTCCCAGGCGTCGAACATGCCGACGACCTGCCGCTCCTTGTTCGCGGTCGACTGTTTGCAGCGCTTGGCCTGCACGCGCTCGATGCGCCACGGAGAGACGATTTCCCGCCAGAATCGCAACGCGGAATAGCCCTCTCGCATCCGCTGGCGGTCGGCGTCGGAGAGGACCAGCTTGCGGTCCTCGTGAGCGGAGGCGACCGCGTGAAAGTGCGCGGCCAGATCGGGCGGCTCGACGGGGAACAGGGCAGGGTCCGCGACGTCCGGCAGACCGCGCACAGGATGCAGAGTCCTGTGCGCACCCCCATCCAACTCGGGAAGCTGGGGGGGCTGGGCGGCGGTGAAGTCGGCGGGATCGAAGAGGCGGAGCGACTGCTCCGGGGGCTCGTGACGTCGCGGCACAGCCATCGGATTGAGCCTGTCTGCTGTCGGTCGGGTCTTCGAGTCGAGACGGAGCATTGCGGCCTCTCAGGGTGAGAGCCGGCGCTGTCTGCTGACCTCCGTGCCGGCAGCGGCCGGCGAAATCCAAGATCGAAATCACGGGCCGCAACAGTGCCTCCGGGCAGCAGGCGGCAAGTGAAAGGATCGGCAGGGGCTGTGCAATTCCGTGCATCGTCGCGCGTCCATTCGTGCAGTTGCAGGCGCATCCCTCCGGGGAGGCGCGAAGCAGATTCGCTGATCGATCCGTTACGATCGATCCGCAGTTCCGCGAAAATTCCGGGAGTCCCCGGAATCGGCTCAAGCGGCGGCGGAAATTGTTCCCGCCTCGCTAGGGGAATCCGCGGAGCCCGCGAAATCTCGCAGCGACTGAAGTTGATCCGGCGTGGCAGCGACCTTGGTAGCCGCGACGATCACGTCGAGTTCGTCGTCGGTGATTGCGCCGGCAACGAGGGCTGCGGAGGCGTACGCGATCGCCCAGGTCTCAGCGAAACGGCGCGACTCGCCGGATTGGGATTGGTCGATCGATTTCAGCGCGTGAAACTTCACACGCGCACGCAATCTCGCGATCTGTTGGTTGGCCATGACTGGCCCTTTCTGTGAAAAGAGGACGTGGAGCGGCCACGGAGGGAAACGGTCCGGCGTCAATGATTCGCAGCGTACTCGGCTTCGAGACGGCGAATCTCTCGTGCCACGGCATCGCGTTCTTCGCACAGAACTCGCTCCGCAGCGTCCCACGCGAGTTGCTTGTCTTCGGCGTCGCACACGACTTTCAACGCCCGTTCGACCTTGCGTATGGAGAGCGCGATCCGGGGAGGAAATGCTCCTGAGAGCGGACGCTTACCCAAGCGCGCATGCGAGAATCGGGGAGCCATGCTCCGACCCTTTGCTGCTGAGGCGGCTCAGCAGGCCCACGCGAAAGCATGCGGGGACTTGCGGGTCGCCGGTGATGGAGAAAACACCGGCGACAGAACTGAAGCCGGCGTGTCTTGAACACCGGACAGCTTAATCAATTGATTCAGATCGTCAAGTCTTCAGCGGGCCAATTCTGCAAGTTCGCTCAAATCGATTTCGGCGAGGAGCGTCCCCGGATCGACCTGCAGCGCGACGGCGAATCGCTCAACCACGTCGAGACCGGGACAGCGACGGCCCGCCAGGTACTGCGACAGATACGGAGGATCGACCTCCATTCGCCGCGCGAGGTCCGCCTGTGACCAGCCACGTTTCTTCAGCGCGTAGCGAACGCGAGTCTGAAAGCGTTCTTGTAGAACCGCCATGCTCATGGCCTCATTGTACAGCAGGATTCGAAAACAAAAAGGAGGGAGGTGTGTTCAAGACACGCCGAAGCGTTGCTTCCGGGGCCTCACGGACACCCAGCACCTCCCGTGTATTGATGTTGTTGTTACGCTTCCCGCGGTGTGGTTTCTTTTCCCGAGGAGTTCTTTCGATGAATCGCCGCAGTTTTCTTTTCGCTTTGACCGCCGGCTGCGTCGTTTGCCAGCTCGCGCCCTTTGCGCCGGACGCTTCCCAGGCCGAAGACTTGTGTTTGATCGACCTGGAATGGCTTATGTGGGTGATGCAAGATCCAGGTACTCGTAGCTCCAACGAGCAACGCGCTCAACTAGCAGGTACTGGTCTCCGACCTTGTCGAAGCTGAACGTGCCGCGGTTGCCGGCGATGTCGAGCATCGCCTGCCCGACGATCTGCACGGCCTTCGCGGCGTGCTTGCCATCGGGATCGACGATCCCCACGTCCTGAAAGCTCTTCGTGTCGAGCACCTTCCGGACGAAGCCGGTGTACTCGCGCATGATCGCCTTACCCTCTTCGCTGAGCCCTTCCATCGGCCCTCCCGTGTTTCAGTCTCGAATCCGCCCCGTGGTCAGTAGGTGTTCGACGTAGTTCAAAGCGACTTGGTGAATCTTGTCGGCTTCGGCCGGCTCTCCCACCAGGCGGGCGTTCTTCTCCATCATGCGATGCCCGGAGAGGACTTCGCGGTCGAGTTGCGTGCCGTCCCAGCCGTCCAGAATCCTCTGCATCACCCGCTCCAACCGCACTGTTCGCGGATCCGCCGCCGCGGCCTGGGCGGCGCTGCGCCTGCTGTTCGCCTGCCGGCTCCACAGCCACGCGCCGCCGATCATCGAAAAGCAGATGAAGGCCAGTCCGACGTAGAACAGCACAGTGCTCCCGGCGGCCCGGTCGCGCTTCGATCGATCCAGAATGCGTGCGGTGTTTGCGTCCATCGTCCGGCCCTCACTGCTGTTCTGTTTCGGCTCCGTTTCTGCTATCAGTTCCCGCCCGTTTCTCTTTCCCGAGGAGTGAATTTCATGCCTTTCACGCTGCCGCAGTTCAACGTCCGCGAGAACGCCTCGGCGGTGGAAATCGTCGACGCGGCGATCGCCGCCGTTGAAGACGAATTAGACCTCTTGAACCGTTGCGGTATGCCCAGCCCCAGGGGCAACAAAGCCAGTGCGTATTGGCCCGTCTTGGCCGCTCTGAACCAGATGCGGGAAGCGCTGAGGAATCCCCCGCCGCCTGGCCCGCCGCGGTCTCCACGCACGCTGAGGGAGTGGCTGGCCGTCGAGTTGGCCCGTGGGGGAGTCCCCGAACTCCACCAATTGCGGGATTTGCTCCCTGAAGGTGCGGACCTGGTGTTCACGACGTGTGCTCCTGTCGCAGGCCATTCATAGGGAAAAGTAACTCCACGCGGCCGACGTAGGCTTCTGCGCTGTGCAGGAGCTCGATGGCCTCGGCGATTTTGTGCATGGCTTCCTGCAGCGCAGGATCATGCTGCCCCGGGCGAAAGATGCCTTTGATGATGTTCTCGCTCTTGCGCCCTGCGCGCACCTCAAACGTGTCTCCTTCAGCCGTCTTGAATCGCATCGCTTCGACGCGAGCGGGATCCACGTGCAAGTAAGTTTTGACTCCGTTCATGCGAACCTCTTGGAGTGCGGAACCGCGCAGCAGCGAAGCCCGGGCGCGACGGGATCGCGGCCGGGTGGGCGGCTGGGGGTTTTGGTCAAGCGTTTACTGTTTCGACTCTCGAAAATGCGGGGAATTCAACTTGGCCGCACAGGATTTTCAGTCCTGTGCTCTACCAACTGAGCTACCTGTCCGCATTGAGAGGAACAGAGGGCAGAGGGGCCTGCGGCCTCAACTGCCAGTGCGAGAATGTCGCCGATCGGGGAGCCAAAGTCAACCGACCGGCGGGCGGTCCGGAGGGACGCGGGAAGCTGGGTGCGGGTTCGGTTGGGATTGTGCGGAATGTTCCTCGGCGGCACACTCGGCGGCATGAACGTTTCCGAGGATCTCCGCGTGGCCTATGCGCTCCGCCTGTGCAAAGTTTGCAGCCCGCTGTTCAGGCAGCGGCTCGCAGTGCTGTGGCGCGACTACGAGGCCGCCTGCGTCATGTCCTGTGGCCCGATCCCCGCGCGCAGCGAACATTGGCGGCGGAAGGCGCTGTCGCTGCAGCATCGGCTGCGCGATGTACTGCGGATGGACGGCGTCGGCGAGCCGATCCAGGTACAGGCCGACGAGCAGCGGACGTTCGGCCGAGTGCTGCGGCGGTTGCGAATGGCCGATCCGCGGCAGCTCAACCTGGCGGACGTGGCCGACGCGATCGGGACCACGATCGCCTACGTCAGCGAAATGGAGCGTGGCCTGCGGCTGCCGGCGGGGCCGCGGATGGTCGACGACATCGCCGATTTTCTGCGCCTCGATCCGGCGCAACGGAATCTGCTGCGCCTGCTGGCGTTTGATTGCGAGGGCGTGTGATGGGCTACAACGGCCCGCCCCCGGCGACATCGACGCCGTCACATCCGCCGGCGCATCCTGCATGGGGCACGTGCGAGGGCTGCGGAGCGCCGGTCAGCACTTCGCCGACGTGCATCTACTGCGGCCGCGGTCGCAGGCCCGAGTCGACGTCCTGCACTCCGCCCGCGCCCCCGCCGCGTCGACCTGATCACGAGACATGGATCCGTGGCTGAGCCGGCGAAGCTTAAATTTCCGGGCCGGCCGCAAAGGCCTGTCTGAAATGCAGACGCAGGGCCGGCCCATCAAAGACGAGGAATGAAACAAGGCGCAGCGAGAGCGAAACGCCCCCGCTGCGCCTGTCGGGATCACCTCTTGTGGATCGGCTGCCAGCGACCTAAGATCACCAACTCAGCCGAACCCCCGTCATGGTGGCAAATTGCCAACGGGTCAGCGTCTCCCACATCGTTCTAAACGTAGCCATTGCGGCCTCCGTGCCAGTGGCAGAGCGGCGTGCTCCGTGGAAAGAATTCGCCGCATATGCCAGTTTTCCTCGGGGGTTGCTCCTGAGCCCGTCGCCACCCCGAGTCGGCGACGGGCTCTTTTCATGCGCGGGTTATGGGGATTCCGGACGGCGTGTCAAATGCAGTCCCTTCACTGGATCCTGTCCAGGTTGCGCTGGCGTGCGCAGGAGTAGGGCTGCAGCGGGCGATGGGGCGGTGGAACGCATCCCCACGTCCTCCCAAACCGCGGCCAAATCGGGGGTTAAGGAATTTCGGGAATTTTCCGAAATTCCTTTACGAATGCTGCGCGGTCACCAATCGTCCCCGTCGACATCGTCCGGGGGGCCGGCGACGGCGCGGAGCTTGAGTTCGGCCTCCAGCTCCTGGAACACGCGGTAGAGGTGGGAGCGGTGGGCGCCGATGGCGAGGGCCGCTTCGCTCACCGTGAAATCGAGCGTGGCTACGAGCACGTAGGCGACCGCCTGGCGAAACCTCTGCTCATCGCCGGCTGCGTACTGCGCAACAACCCGCGGGACGATTCTGCAGTTTTTCCGGGGGACGTTAATCGCGACCCCGCTTGGCTTTACGATCGACACGTGTCACCTCAGTCTCCCCCCGATGCGACCTTCGGCGCAACACCGATGGCCTGTGGCCGGATCTGGTAGGCACGGAACGCCGAGCGCCGGCGGCGTACAGACCACGGATGGTCTCAGCCGCCGGCTCATTTTCGCCCCGCCATCATCCCGTCTTTGCCCGTTTCGGGCTACTGCATTCCTTCGAACCACTCACCGCGGCCGCCAGCGAAATCGACCGCAGCACCGCAAACAGCGAACTCCGTGCCGCACGAGTCGCTCTGCGCCGGCGGCCGCGTTGCGGGATATCGGGAGAATTGAAACTCATGGCCAAAACCGCCCCCTTGCCGTTGATCGTCCCGGACGATGCGTTGCCGGCCGTCCGGCTGGGCTTGCAGCCCCTGATCCAAAGCCCCGCCGACATCGGCCGCGCACTCGAGGAGCTGCACTGGATCGTGTCGCGCCAGCAAACCGTGCTGGCAGCCGCGGAGCAGTCGATCGCCCTGATCAACAGCGTGGCCGAGAAAAAGCTGTCGCTGGATGTCGACGATGAGGTCGACGGGGAGACCGTCGCACAAACGGTGAGCTTCGCCGACCGCCAGGCGGCGCTGGAGCAGGCGATCGCGGACTACGTCGTCGCCAATCGGCCGCTGGTGTTCGAGCAGTATCCCGACGTCAAGACGGCGACGTACACCCATGGCGCGTTGAAGCTGGCCAAGCCGCGGCCGCAGGTCGGCTTCCAGGACGAGTGCAGCGAAAAGACCGTGCTGGCCGCGTTGGGGCGCAAGGTCGACCGCAAGGCCGGGCTGCTGGCCAAGCTGACGGCCGTGCTGCGGAAGGTCAAAGTCTGCGGCGATCACAACGTGGCGACGTTTGTGCGGCTCAAGCCGTCGCTGGACAAGCCGGCGATCCTGAAGCTGTCGACCGAGAAGAAAATCCGGCCGGGCGAGCTGAAGCGGCTCGGCGTGAAGATCGAAGGGGGCGAGGGAGCGCAGGACGAGCTGTCCATCCACGTCAACGCGTCGACCGTCACGAGCCGGAAGGCCGAGCCGGCCGGCGACGAGGAGTGATCGTTTCGTAAAAGTTTCACCACGAATTTTCAGGAGTTTCGCATGGGCGTTCGGGCCAAGTTTCACGTGTCGAGCAAAACAGAAAAACCCGGCGGCTGTGCGGAAATCTCTCGCTCGGCACGCTGAACGCATCGGCCGCGGCTCAATTCGAAGTCGGCAAGGACTACTACATCGACTTCACGCCGGCCGAGTGACCATTACGCGCGAAATGAGCCGGCGGCCGCGGCGCGTGTCGGGGGCTCATCACCCTTTCGGCGGGCCGTCGGCCGCCGGATTGCACCTGGCCAGGGAGGGCCGCACTTGAAAGCGACCAGCAAGGAACGATACGCGGAGAAGCGCCGGCGGCGTGCCGTCGCGGCGAAATCTCCGCGCGAGAATCCGCTGCAGCGGCGGCTGTGCACCGTGAGCGAGGGGCGTTGCGTCCAGCGGCCGCTGTCCCACCTGGTGCAGTCGTCGCGGCGGAAGACGATTGGCCCCTTGGTCAATTTCCAGATCGGCGCGCTCGTGCATAACGTGTTCGCCCGCTGGATCGCCAAGGGAGGCCGGCGAACGTGAGCGCAGCCCTCAAACTGCACGTCGACGGCTCGCGCTGGGAGCGGCCGGTGGTTTCGCAGTATCAGCCTGGCGATGTCCTGGCCTGCTATGGCGCGGACTTTACGTCTCGCGCCATCTCCTGGAAGACGCTGCAGCCCTGGGGGCCGCGGCGGCTGTGGCTGGGTCCGTCGCACGTGGGCATGGTGTGCGACGACCCGCGCGAAGCGGGGAACCTGCTGCTGGTCGAAAGCACGACCCTGTGCCAGCACGCCTGCGAAATCCGCGGACAGCGCGTCAGCGGCGCGCAGGCCCACAAGGTGGAGCAGCGGGTGGGCGACTATGTGAATTCGGGCGGCCGCGTCGACGTCTACCGCCTGGCTCCCGTGCTGTATCGACACCTCGACCGCGAGCGGCTGTGCAACATCCTGATCGAGAGCTTTGTCCGCCCCGGATACAGCTACTCGATGGGCGGGGCGCTGTTGAGCGGCGCGCTGCTGGCCCGGCCGTGCAAGATTCTCCCGGGCTACAGCGCCAGCGAGATCTTCTGTTCGGCGTTGTGCGCCAGAACGGACATGCTCCTGAACCTGATGAACTGGGACTCGCCCCGCAAATATCACCCGGCCAGGTACATCCGCAAAACCGTGTGGAACGGCGTCCGCTTCTACGTCTCGCCAGGCAAACTGGCGACCAGGCAATCGCCGCATTTGAGGGTCGTAGGTTGAAACGTCTCATCGCTCTGCTGCTCCTGTCGATCTGCGCGGGCCACGCGGCCGATGCCCAGATTGATCCGCGTCCGGTGCTTTACGTCTGGAGTGCGGATTGGTGCGTGCGGTGCAAGCCGTTCTGGCGCGACCTGGACGATCCGGCGACCGGCCTGCGGACGGCCCTCGAGGCGCGGCTGAAGATCATGGTGGTCGACTTCGATGCGAACCGGCCGCAAGCGCTGCTGGCCAACATCCATTCGCTGCCAATGTTCATTTGCCAGGGCCGGCGGATCGTGGGTTACACCACGCCGGAGGATCTGGTGCAGCGGCTGGGATTGCCTCCGATTCAGAAACGAGCTCCGCCCGCCGCTGTGCAGCCTGAAGGGAAGCCGCAGCCTGCGGCGATGTCCACGGACGTTGTGCGCGTGCTGAACGAGCTCAACACGCGGCTGCAGGAGTTGGAGCGGGCGGATACTCCGGCGAAGCTGGCCGACCTGCAATTGATCGCGGGAAACCTCACGGAACTCGTGGATCGGATCGCACAACACCTGGCCGAAGACCGCAAGGCAGCCGACGAGCTGCGCGGGCAGGTGCATGAGGTTCAACAGCACCTCGCCGCCGATCGTGCGGCCGCGGAAGCGATGCTGGAACGGGTCGAGGCGGAGATCGCCGAGACCGCAACGCCGGCGCCTACTCCGGTTGTCGCCGCAAGCGTTCCGTGGCTGCAGAAGCTGATCACCTTTGGCGGTGCGTTGGGGGTCATTCCTGGAGGTCTGGCGACCGGCGGCCTGGGAGGCCTTGCGTTGTCCGGTGCGTTCTGGCTGGCAGGTCGATGGTGGAACAGGCGCCGGCAGCCGTCGGCCGCCGCGGCTGATCGTATTGTGATCGAGCGACCTGTACCGGTCACCGTGGAGACTCCGCCGGCCAGCAAGGTTGTCACGGAGCAACGCTACGTGCCCGTCGAGCGGGACACGTTCCGCGAGGCGACTCAATACGCGCACCGCGAGCTGCTCACCAAGTATCCCGGTGCACACGGCACCGTCGATTTTCTGAATTCGGTCGTCGACCAGTACATGAAGCAGGTCGGCGCCAGCACTTCCAATCAAGGATCCTAATCATGGCTTTCGGTAACGACGCATTCCTCTGGTACAACGTCGGCCCCTGGGCGCCGTTGGGCCTGGCCGTGCCCAACTGGAGCAACGACGGCGAAAGCCAGAACGAAACAATCCGCTATCTGACCGACGTCACGGGCAGGAACATGCAGGCGGTGATGTTTCATGACGACGCGCGTTTGCGCGTGCCTCCCTCGATCAACACGCTCACGCGGATCCACAAGCTGTGCACGCGGGCACGGGCGATCCTCGCCGCGCGGGCTGTTCCGGCGAACGAATTCAACATGGAGTCCGCGCACGCGAACCCCGCGCCGGAAGTGGTGAAGGTCTATCCGGTCCCCTACTTCCAGGTCAGGAACCAGTGGCTGAAGCAATACGGGGGGCTGATCCTCACGGCGCTGACCGAGGCCATGCAACACCAGGAGAACGCGCGGCCGCTCGAGATCAGCGTTCCGTTCTCGGGGCTGATCGGTCAGTACATTCAGAGGGTCTATCGCAATATGGCGGTCGAGCTGTTTCAGGTGCCGCTCGAAGTCGCTTCGGCCCCTGACTTCACGCTCTCCGATGAGCAGCTCCGCAGCTACAACCCATCCGCCTGGTTCACGTCGACCGAAATGATCGACACCGTTCCGCCGGCCGGCGAAGAGCCGACCGAGGGCGATCTCGAGGTGCTCACCAACGGCATCCCCGTGACACAGCTCCCGCAGCTCGGCCGCTGGCCGTCGAGCGTGGGCGGGGGCGGGCCGACCGGAGCAGCGACGACGCAGTCGGGCACCAGTGCGGCGTTTGCAGCTGCGCCCAACCCGTGATGCGTGTGGCTAATATCTGTGGTCGATCGAGTGAGTGAGCGATGGATCTTGAAGCGCGACTACAACGACTGGAGCAACAAGCCGAGCGTGAGCTGGGGACCGAAACGTCCCCAGGCGCGCTGCGGCAATGGTTGCGCACGCTCACGTCGCAGATGCGCCTGGTGAAGGCTGCGATCTGGTACGGACCAGAGAACGGTCAGACATCCATCGTGCAGGAGATCGCACGCATGCGCGTCGAACAGCGCATTTCCTGGACGCTTTTGCTGCTGATTCTCGGCGCGATCTCCAGCCGGATTTTCGGCTGGCTGTGAGCGGAAATCTCGCAAAAGCAGCGAGTTTCCGCCTGATTCCTCCAGCCGCGAAGCTCAAAAGGTACTACCGACACGAAGATCGCTCCCGACCCCTGCGGGAACAATCCAAAAACGTAACTCCCTTTACGTACGGAACCTATGGCCAAAAAGAAGCCGGCGAAAAAAAAACGGCCCACGCCGAAAGCAAAGCCGGCCGCCAAGAAACAGGCGAAGAAGCGGCCGGCAAAAGAATCCGCCCCGGCTCCACGGCCAACAGCACCAGCGCGGCCCGACCGCGAGCGTCAGGTCCGCTACGAGCGCGAGCAGACCGCGAAGGCCGCGGAGATCGGCCCGCTGCCGGCGGTCGTCAATCCCGCGCGGCGCGAAGCGTGCCGGCTCGATTTGTATCGGTTTCTCGTCACTTACTTTCCGTCGTCGACGGGCCTCCATCCGTTCTCCGCCGATCACCGCACACTCATCGCCAATATGCAGAATGTCCTGCTCCACGGCGGACGCCAGGCCAATGTTATTTTTCGGGGCGCGGCGAAGTCGACGATCTCAGAGAACTCTGCGATCTGGGCCACAGCCTATGGTCACCGCAAGTTTCCGCTGGTGCTCGCGCTCAACAAGAAGCTCAGCGGCAAGGCGATCGACTCGATCAAATACGAGTTGAGCGACAACGACCTGCTGCTCGAAGACTTCCCCGAGGTTTGTTTCCCAATCCGCGCGCTCGAAAACAAGCCCCAGCGCTGCAAGAGTCAGACGCACGGCGGCCAGTCGACGCACATGGTCTGGACCGCCGACACAATCATGCTGCCGTCGATC
>CAZHIV010000084.1:0-8459 GCA_964532675.1 uncultured Planctomycetaceae bacterium | reverse complement strand
AAGGAGATCTGGAAGGGAACCGGCCGGCGCGATTTGTGGGATCGACACTTGGCGTAGAGTCCGGCTGCAGGTGCCTTGGTAGGTAAGCGCCCCCTGCGATTCGCGCCGGACCGGTGTTTCAAGCTGCCGAATCCACGGCCGTTACGACTTCCGACCCTGACTACCCCCTTGTCCAATGTGCCGGATTCTGCCGGATGACAACTAATTCTAACACTGTTCAATCCGATGTCTTGCTTGGGCGAGCATTTGGTAAAAGATTACGCGCTCGCAAACATTGACATCGAACAAGTACTTTTGCCTGATCCCTGCGCCCTTTGGGTGCAGAGGAAAGTTGAAGTAATAATTGCCGTTCGCCGCCCGTCGTCTGCGCCCTGTTGCGCCGGCCATTCTCGCTCTCGCGCACCCGACGATAGCACGAAGGCATCGAGCGGAAAACTTTCTCTGCGGAGACGCCTTGTTCTTGTTGTCCTTGTCGCAGGTTCGACCTGAGATCGAGTTCGTATGCGTCGAGCAACCATCGCGAGGTGGTCGGCGGCGGACTTGCACCATAACGTCCAGCCCTCGCCAATTCCCCTCGGGGGTTCTGGCCCCCGGCAGAGCGCTTGCGCCCCACGCGCGGGTCTTGCGCGCGGCCTCCCATCGGCGCCGCGTCCATGGACACTTGGAATGCTGCCCTTTTGTGCCGGGAGGTAAGCCTCTCAATTCTAAACCCCCCTACAATCCAGTCCATAGGCAGCAACAGAAAAATCCTTACCATACACAGTACTGTTCGTTTGGCTGCGACCGCTGCGAGCAGATCCCTGCATGTTGCCGCTGGCAGCCCGGCGACCAGCGCTGCAACCTATTGTCTGGTAACGTATTGCGGTGATATTCGGCACTCGGGTGCCTTGTGGTAGCGGGCCAGTGCGTATCGAAGATGTCCAAGTACTTGCTAACCTGCGGCTGTGGGAATAATGTTTCCGTCGACGTCGGACAGGCCGGCGGCCAAGTCGCCTGTCCGTCGTGTGGCACGCCGCTCGACGTGCCGCCGCTCCGGAGACTCCGCCATCTGCGGGTGGCAGACGCGAAAAAAGAGCCGGCGCAATCCACTTGGGGCGCCCGCCAGGGTGTCGCGGCCGCCGGCCTGATTCTGGCCGCCCTCCTCGCCGCGATCGCGCTGTGGAGCCGGTTCAACGAACCGTCCGTCGCCGAATTCAATCCGGCCGCCCGCCTGCAGGCGGTCGACATCGGGCTCGACGAAATGACGCCCGTCCAAGCCTGGCAAATGTGGGTCGAGCTCTACCGACCCATGGCCGAGCGAGGGTTTGTCATCATCGAGGACCCGCATAAACCGGCCATCGAGCAGTACGTGGCGAGGCAGCGATTCTTCCAGAAGTCCTTGCTGATCGTAGCGGCCGTATGCCTCGCCATCGCCCTGGCCGCCGCCCTCTGGCCACGCGGCAGGCCGACAAAGAGACACGGAGACAAGGAGACAAGGAGATAACCTTGGGCTCGTATATCCCTGTTTGCGCGACTACTTCCCCGCATACCGGTTCAGCGAGATCTTCGTCTTAATCTCCGCCTTCAGCCGCTGCAGCACCGATTTTTTATCGGTGTTCTCCAGAATCCGCGACACGACCTGCTTCGGGCCGCCTTTGCCCCAACTGGCGCCGTGCTCGAAGTAGTAGCGGGCGGCCTGGCCGACGATGTACGAGCCGTAGCCCGCCGCCAGTGCTTGGGGCAGGGCCGTTAGGAGCGTGGCCCAGCCGCCGGTGACCGCTTTGAAGAACGACGACGTGTAGCTAACCGCCGCCTCGCTCAGCATCACCCAGCCGGCCGCTTTCAAGATGGAGGTGCTCAGCTCGCGGGCGTTCTGCGTGGTGATGTCGATGCCGTAAACCTTGCCAAGCGTGACGACCATCACGGCGTCGACCGCGGTGCCGCCGACCACGTCGGCCACCGCCAGCGGATTGGAGGCCACGCCCAGCGCCTTGAGCACCGCGAAGCTCCAGATCGTGTCGGTCGCCTTTTCGTTCCGCAACCGCACCCGCAGGGCGGCCATCCGGTCGCTCCGGTCGGCGGCGTACATCGCCGCATTGAGCGCCACCAGCGCCTTGCCCTCCGCGGCCAGCACCTCCAAGATCCGCTCCCGCAGCGCGGTTACATCGGCGGATGGCTTGCGCCACTCCTGCCGCGTGCGGCCGTCGGCCGATTCGATGTAATACTCCACCGGCCGCGGATCGGCCTTGGCCACGATCACATTTTCCGGATCGACCACACCGGCTAGCCGCGAGCCCTTGAACACCGACATAAGTTCTTCGAGCTCCTGCGGCGTATACAACTCGGCCTTGTTCAGCACCAACAGGATCGGCTTGTGACTGGCCGCCAGCTCCACGAGCGCCGAGTACTCCACCTCGTTCAGGTCGGAATCGGTGACGAACAGCACCAGGTCGGCCCGCGCGGCCGCCTCGTGGGCCATCGTCGCCCGCTGCGCGCCGTCCACCTCGTTGAGCCCCGGCGTATCGATCAAGACGACTTGCGACGCGTTCAGCCCCGGCACGCAATAGCCGGCCCCTTGCCAGCCGACGTTCCACACGTCCTTCGTCCAGCCGCCGCGCACGTTCACCTCGGCCACCGCCTCGCCCACCAGCGCGTTGATGAGCGCGCTCTTGCCCGTACTGATCTCGCCGAACACCGCGATTTCGACCCTCCCCGCCGCCAGCTTTTCGACCATCGCGTGGAGTTGGTCCAGCTCGCGCGCAAGCTCGGCACGCTCCTCCGCCGTGCCGCCGCGAAAACGCTCGATCGCATCGCGCACCGACGCCATCGCGGCTTCGTAATCGCTATCCAGCCCGGCCGGATTATGTTCGTTGATCGATGAACTCATTCCACGTCGCTACAAATACACAGAATTATCTCACGCCAAGGTGCCAAGGCGCAAAGTTTAGAAGGAACCACAAAGACACTAAGGCCACAAGGAAATTTATGATCGATAAAAGACAGCGGCATTTACCCTTTGTGATCTTTGTATTCTTCGTGGTTAGGTATCCGACCTGCTTTCTTTGCGCCTTGGCGCCTTTGCGTGAGAAAATCAACGCTTCGTCAACCTGTCGCGTCCCATTTGGATCAGTTTCTTAAGCTGCTCCGGCCGCGTCACTTCCGTCCATTGGCGTCGGGCCAGCTCGGCCAGCCCGCCCGGCGGCGGCTGCATCTCGTGGCGGTAATACTCGCAAAACACCCGGCCGATCCACCGCGTCACCAGCGCCTGCACTAACCCTTGCGTCACGCCCCCCGCGATCGTGCCCACGCCCGGCACCGTCTTCAGCAGCGAGCCAATCGCCAGCGCCACCGCCGGCGCGGCCGCCGACGCGCCGACCATCGCCACCAGGTTCTTGCCCAACTGGCCGAGCAGCGTGACGATGGTGTCGGCGTCGATCCGCTGCTGGTACACGGCCGCCAGGTCGATCACCATCTTCACCGTGATCGCGCTGCCGCCGGCCAAATCGAGCAGCGGGAACGGGTTGACCGCGATCGCCCCGCCCGCCGCCCACATATATTTGTTAATGATTTCCTCGGCCCGCTCGTCGAGTGCCGCCAGCACCCGCTCCTTCGCCTCGTCCACCACGCCGCGCGACTGCAGCAGCAAATTGGCCAACAGCAAGTCGCGGCCGTCGCGCTGGACGATCGACATCAGCCGCCGCGCCAGCGGACCGATGTCCGGCTCCACCGGCACGTCCTCCTGCTGCTCGCTGCCGTCGGAAACGACGCGCACCCGCCGCCGCGTGGTCGGCCGCGAACGCACGGCCACGACGTCGGCCACGTTCACCGCCCGACCCGCTATCGCGGGTGCCCCGACCTGCTCGCCGATTTGCTTGAGCAGCTCGTCGCGCTGCGCGGCGTCGTACCAGTCTTCCTTGTTGAGGCAGACGACGATCCGTTTTTCCATTGCGGACAGCGATTCCAGCAATTCGCTCTCGTACGACTTGAGCGGTCCGTCCACGACGAACAGCACCAAATCGGCGTTTTTCGCCGCCGCCGCCGACTCGCTGGCGCGGGCCTCGCCCCGCACCTCCGCCAGCCCCGGCGTATCGACCAGCACCACGCGGTCGCCCGCCGGCCAGGGAATTTCGCTGCGTGTCGACGTTGTGCCGCCCACCACGTTGGCGCGAAAAACGGGCCGGCCGGCGAGCGCGTTGAGCAGCGACGACTTGCCGCTCGAAATAGTCCCGAACGCCACGATCTCGAGTTTCTGCGCCTTGCGCTTCGCTTCCAATTCCTCGGCCGCCGCGGCGATTTCGGCCCGCATCTCCGGCGATACCCGCTGCCCGCCCGCGTATTCGCGGCCGGCCGCCAGGTTGTCGTCGATCTCCCGCGTTCGCTCGGCGGCCGTCATGCCGCTGGGACTGCGCTGGCGCTGCTCGCGCTCGGCCGATTTCTGCCGCGTGTTTTTCCAGATGTGGAGCAAGATGGAAATCAGCAGCCCGGCAAGCAACAGCCCGCCCACGCCCACAATCGCAAGGTAGACGTAGCCGACCCATGGACTGAGCTCCGCCGCCTTCGCGTACCCATCGATCAGCTTGTAGGGCATCGTCCACAGCACGTAGCCCACCACCGCCAGCAGCACGACGAGGAAGATTCCAGTGGTGTTACGCGACTCGGGCATTTTTGGATTATACGCAGAGTTGGAATTGCCACTCCATTGCAATCGAAGCATCACCAGAAAACAATGCCGAATGATTAGCGTCGTCCGATCATTTCCAACGGAACGCGATAGGAGCGTCCAACATGAAAGCCGCCTACATCCACGAGCCGGGCCCGCCCGAGAAAATCATCGTCGGCGACCTGCCGACGCCCGCGCCCGCCGGCAACCAGGTGCTGGCGCGCGTCGCCGCCGCCGCCTTGAACCCCGTTGACACCTACATCCGCGCCGGCACGATCAAGATGCCCTTGCCCAAGCCGTTTATCGTCGGCTGCGACTTGGCGGGGGTCGTCGAGCGCGTCGGCCCCGAGGCGAAACGCTTCAAACCCGGCACGCGCGTGTGGGGTTCCAACCAAGGCCTCCTCGGCCGGCAGGGCACCTTTGCCGAATACGCGGCCGTCGAGGAAGAGTGGCTTTACGAAACCCCCCAAGGAGTAACCGACGAAGCAGCCGCCGCCTGTGCGCTCGTTGGCATCACCGCTCACCTGGGCCTGGTGCGCGACGCCCACCTCGAAGCCGGCGAGACGCTGTTCGTCAACGGCGGCACCGGCGGCGTCGGCTCGATGGTCGTGCAAATGGCCAAGGCCCTCGGCGCGCGCGTCGTCACCACTGCCGGCAGCGACGAAAATGTCAGGAATTGCCTCGCGATCGGGGCCGATGTGGCCATCAACTACAAAACCGACGACGTTGCGGCGCGCGTCAAGGATGCAGCGCCGGACGGTGTCAACGTCTGGTGGGAAACGCTCCGCGAACCCGATTTCGACCAAACGGTGGAACTACTCGCCCCGCGCGGCCGGATGATCCTCATGGCCGGCCGCGACGCGCGCCCGCCGTTCCCGGTCGGCCCCTTCTACGTGAAGGGCTGCCGCCTCTACGGCTTCGCCATGTTCAACGCCACGCCCGACGAGCAGCGCTCCGCCGCCAAAGACATTAACCGCTGGCTCGCCGATGGAAAACTGACCCCGCAAATCGACCGCGTCATGCGGCTCGACGAAGCCGCCGCCGCCCACCGCCTGCAAGAAGAGAACACGATCCACAAAGCGGGTACGCTGGCGGGCAAAATCGTCATCAAGCCCTAAACCGTCCGCTTGCGGTTAGCTCGTGCTCCGCGCGGCCCACTGCGACTGACTACACCAGTCCCCATCGCTTCCGCAAAAACCACTCGACCCCCAGCAGCCCGACGAACAGCAAGAAGAATGGCCATGTGTCCCAGTAGGTAATCTTGGCGATCACTTCCTCCTTCAGCTCCGGCGGCCGCTGGGCCAGCCGATTCAACAGTTCGGGCAGTTCCTCGGCCGCCAGCGCGGCGCCGCCGGCGGCCTTGGTCATCTCGGCCAGCTGCGCCATCAGGCTCGGCTCCGCCGCCGGGCGATCGAGCTCCAGATCTTGATCGGGCACCAGAAACCGGGCTTCCGCCGAGCCGATCACCGCACTCCCTCTCCCTTCGGGAGAGGGCTGGGGTGAGGGCTCCCTCGCCGTGACGAGGATTCGATAATCGCCCGGCGTGGCCGTCTCGCGAAACACGGCCGCCCATCCGCCGTCGCTTTGGATCGCCCGCACCGTTTCGGTGCGGCCGCTCGGCGACCTGACCGCCACCTCGAACTGTGCCTCCTCGATCGGCGCGCCGTGCGAATTCTCGGCTCCCAGGGTAAAGTCGGCCCGCATGCCGCGCGTCACGCGCCGGCTGGCCAGCCGAATCCAAACGCGGCCTTCAGTCTGTTCATCTTTCTTCGCCAGCCACAAAATACACTGCCGCCAGAAGCGGCGATGTGCGTCGGCGAACCCGGCCATTGGCCAGCGCCACGTCGAATCGCCCGCCAGCGCCAGCACGCGCCCGTCGCCCCATTGCCCGGCCACCAGCAACGGATGCCGCGGTGAATCGTCGGCTTCGGCCAACACCTGGGCGTTTGGCTTCAGCTCGCGCCGCTCAAACCGGTTCGCCCCATCCAGCGGCGGCAATTCTGTCCAAATGTTCGTATTGGGATCGCCCCCCGAACCCTGAACCCCGAACCCTGAACCCGCAATCTGCATGATCGGATGCCTCAATCCCAGCGGCGCGGCCGGCCGCATACGCACCGGGCCCGTCAGGTGCACGTCCTCCCGCAGCGGTTCGCCGAAGCTCTGCCGCTGCGCCGCGCCGATTTCGATTGGCAATACGTCGCCGAGCGGCGTGGCGCGAAAACCGCCCGGCCCGAAGCTGTGAAAGCCGCCGAGCATAATGAACCCCGCACCCTCGCGGACCCGCTCCGCGATCGCCCGCCAGCTTTTGGCGTTCAAACCCAGGGCGTCCACGTCGTTGACGATCACAACGTCGTACGTGGTGCGCGCCTCACGCGTTGTTCGCGGGTCGCCCGACCCTGCGCCGAGTGCCTCGGATATATCCACCTCCGGTGGCTCGTAGTCGACCAGCCTCCGCTCGACGACGATATCGGGCGACTGTCGAAGGGCCGCCCTCACGAATCGCTGCTCCAAGCCGCCCGAGCGGCCGCCGATCCGCTTCGTGCCCACCAACTGCAGCACGTTGATCCCGCCGGCCTGCACCGTGACAAACGTGCTCGCTTCGTTGTTGGTCGTCACCAGCTCTCCCTCGCGCGGCTCGACGCGGAGCGTCACCTTGTATTCGCCGGCCGTCGTCGGCGTGTGGCGCAAAGTGACGGGCACCGAGCCGCCTTCCACGCCCGTGTCCACCTGGGTCGTGTCGACCACCTTCATTTCGTTGGCCGATTCCCACAGCAATTGCACGCGCACTCGCTGGTTGGCGTAACCGTCCGCCGTCACCAGGCCGCGGACCTCCGTAGGGGCCTCGGCGAAGACAAACTCGTTGGTCACCAGGTCCTCCAATGCCAGGTCGGCCCGCTCGCTGCCGCCGCTCTTGCCAAACGTGAACGTGTACAGCGGAATGTTTTCGGCGGCGAGCTGCCGGGCGGCCAATTGCGGCGGCTCGTCGCGCGGCGGCAGCGCACGCTGCGCCCCGTCGCTGAGCAGCAGCAGCCCCAGCACCCGACCGCCACCTTCCCGCTCCAAAGCCTCGTCGATCGCCGCGCCCACCGCCGACTGCTCCCCCTGCGGCGCCGCGGCCAGTGCGATACGTCCTTCGTCCACGTCTAACTTCCGGGTGTCGGAGTCGAATCCGTAGGCCGTCACATTCCAGGTTTCGCTGAGTTTCGCCAGGTCGGCGGCAGACGCATCGAGCAGCAGCTTCATCGCCTCCCACCGCGATTTGTCTCCCAGCGAGTCGGCCACTTGCATGCTGCGCGACCCATCCACCAAAAGCACCAGCGACGCCTCGACCGGTTCCACCTTGGTGTAGACGATCGTGGGGCGCAGCATAGCGAAGAGCATCAAAAGAACGACCGCCAGCCGCAGGCCGACCAGCACCGCCCATCGGCCGAGCGCAAGCTGCACCTGGCGCGGACGCACCCACAAAAGCGCTACGAGCACCGCCGCGACGGCCAGCACCACCGGCAGGCTTACTACAGGCGCCAGACGTAGTTCGAAGTCGGTCATATCATCTCGTTCCCACGCTCCGCGTGGGAACGCAATACCCAGCCGCTCTGCGGCGAATGCGTGTCAGCTTGTGTGAACAAGTTCCTTCTGCGACGCAGAGCGTCGCGGCAGTCCGTTCCCACGCGGAGCGTGGGAACGAGCTTCGGGGGGCCCTTCATAAAACCGGTTCGCCAGCCATTGTTCGGCGGCCAGCACCACCGCCACGATGAGGATTATGATCGGAAACAATTCGCGCCCCGTGCGCGCCAAACCGACGCGGACCTCGATCTCCTCG
>CAZHIV010000083.1:0-11725 GCA_964532675.1 uncultured Planctomycetaceae bacterium | reverse complement strand
ACGCCGAGATCGGCGGCGATTTCGATTTCAGCGGCGGCACGGCCTTTCACGCCATTTTGGCCAAGGACCTCGACCAGCCCGGTGTGGCGATCAACCTGTACGATGCGAAGATCGGCGGCGACGTCAAGCTGAGCGACAAATTCCGCGCGTTCGGCCAGGTCCGCCTGATCGGCGCCAAGATTGGCCGCGGCCTGTCCTGCACCGGCGGCCAGTTCACCGCCACCGGCCAGATGGCGATCGACGCCCAGCGCGCGAGCGTGACGGCCAACGTCGCGTTCAACTCCGGCTTCCGCGCCCGGGGCGGCGTCGAGATGCGCCGCGCCAAGGTCGGCGGCGACTTGAACTGCGACGAGGGCCGGTTCATCGCCTCCGGCATCGAAGCCATCAACGCCGACCTGGTGAGCATCGGCGGACAGATCCATTTGGGCGACGGCTTCCGTGCCGAGGGCGAAGTGCGGCTCATCAACGCAGTGGTCGGCGGCGACATTGACTGCGACAACGGCCACTTTCTGCACCCCGACGGCGACTCGCTCAGCCTCGACGGCGCCGTCGTCGGCCGTAGCCTGCGGATCGGCTTCGACGGCGCGGCGGTGAATACGAACCCTCCCCCGGCCCCTCCCTACGAGGGAGGGGAGATAGAGGGGTTGTCCGCCGGCTTCCACGCCCGGGGAACCGTCCGCTTGTGGGGAACCCAGGTGAACCAGGATATCCTTGCCAGCGGCGGCCAGTTCGAAACGCCCGCCGGCGTCGCCCTGCTCGGCCATAACCTCCGCGTCGCCAGCCGCATCGTGCTCTCCGGCGTCGATGTGAAAGGCACGGTCGACTTCTTCTCGGCCGACGTCGAACACGAGCTCGACCTTCGCGGCAGCCGATTCGACGCCACCCAAACTGCCAACCAGCTCGCCATCTGGGCCGACGGCATGCACGTCCGCGGCCACGTGTACTGCAACGCGATCCACGGGCCCGATCAGCTTTACCCCTTCCGCGTCGACGGGCTGATGTCGTTCCAGTTTGCCACGATCGGCATGCACTGGGACCTGTACGGCGCCGAGCTGATCCACCCCGGCGGCGACGCGCTCGACGCCAGCGACTGCCGCGTCGGCGGCTACGTGAATCTCGACACGGTGACCATCGACGGCCGGGCCAGCTTCTCGCGCGCCAAGATCGATGGCATCTGGGTGCTGAACAACGTGCAGCAGCCCGAGCGGCTGTGGCTCGACATGCGCTTCGCGCATATCTGGGTGATCAAAGACGAGCGGCTGGCCGACTGGCCGCCCGCCGGCCAGCTTCAACTGGAGGGGCTCGTCTACGACCACTTCGACGACGATTCACCGCTCAGCGTCGAGGACCGCCTGGCCTGGCTCCGGCGGCAGTACGCCCCGAACCCCGCCTCGGAAGTTCAGCGCGCGTCTCCCGAAGATCGGCGCGGGGATCCCGACGATCGGCGCGGGTCTCCCGACCCCGCCGACACGGCCGACCGCAGGTCTCAGATTCCTCGCGAGAACGCAATCGGCCATACGGGGGTAGGGCAGGAGTCCCCCGCACAGCGACAATCCCCCACAGGCGCGTTCGAGAGCGACATCGTGCAGACCCAAATGCAAATGCCCGCGCCGCCCACCGCGCGGATGGCGACGCCGGCGCCCATGATGACCCCGCCGGCGCCCATGATGACCCCACCCCTGCAGCAAACGCCGCAGCCGCTCGAGCCGATGCCGATTCCCGAGGCGGCAGCTTCGGACGCCGAAGGAGAACTCGCCGACGCCGCGGCGGACGACCAGCAGCCGCCGCAAGCCGAACCGGCGGCGCTCACCGCCGACGTCACCGACCCCGCCGGTCGTCGCTACATCACGCAGCCCTACACCCAGTTGGCCGCGGTGTATCGGGCCATCGGCCAGGACGAGCAGGCGAACGCCGTGCTCGTCGCGCGGGCCGAGCGGCTCGGCGAGCTCGCGCCCGTTTTCTCCGCCCAGGGGTTCTGGTACCGCTACCTCGGCCGGCTGATCGGCTACGGCTACGAGCCGTTTCGGGCGATCAAGATCGGCGTCGTGATCATCCTCGTCGGCACGTTCGTGTTCACGCTGGGCGCCCACCGCAACTTGATGGCCGAAACCAAGCTGTTCGAACACGTGCTTTCCAACGAAGGCGAGCCGCACCTGGTCTCGCCGACGTATCCACGGTTCAACCCGTTCGTGTACTCGGTGGATGTCTTCCTGCCGTTCGTCGACTTGAACCAAGTCTGCTACTGGATCCCCGGCGAGCGGCCCAACAAGCCCCGCATCAGCCGCAACTGCCTCATGCACATCGGACCCTACTCGCTCAAGTGGAGCGCCGTGCTCCGCTGCTACTTGTGGTTCCAGACGCTCGCCGGCTGGACGCTATGCACGTTGCTCGCCGCGGCCGTGACCGGCATCGTCGATCGTTAGCCGCCCCGAAGTTGATCGGGGCACCGGCCGGCTGTCCGCGACGGGGCGGCGCGACTACACTGAATCGTATGCGACATCCACGACCAAGCCGCTTTTTGCTCGCGATTGCTGCCTCCGTGGCACTATCGCTCACCGCGCTGATCGCCTCGTTGGCGCCGGCAACTGCATCGGCGGAATCCACCAACGATAAGGCGGCCAGTAGCTCGGAAGATCTCCCAGCCGACGAAAAAGAAACCCGCTCCCGCCGCCCCACCGCGCGGGAACGTGCCGCGGCTCGCCGGGCGGCCCGCGAAGCGGCCGCCAAGGAAAAGCAGCAAGAGGAGCGCCGCAAATGGCTGGCCCGGCTGGAGGCCCGCGGCGTCGAGGCCTGGCCCGAAGCCGAGTCCGACGACGAGCATGCCGCCGCCCTGGCCAAGAGCCGTGAAATGGTCGAGGAGGTTATCTCCCTCTTCCCCGGCACACAGCTCTACGAGACCGAGAACTTCCTCTTCACCTCCAACATCCCGCCCGACCAGGTCGCCCCGTACATCGTCTCGCTCGACCGGATGCACGGCTACATGTGCCAGCTCTACGGCGTCGAGCGCGGCCAGAAGGTGTGGCTCGGCGGCAAGGCGCCCATTTTCGCGTTCCTCGAAAAGGAGCAGTTCGACGCCTTCGAGGAGCGGTTCTTTCCCGAGGCCCGCCAATCGATCGGCGCCGTGGCCAATATCTACGGCCTGTGTCACTTGAGCAAAGGGGGCGAGGTAGTCATTTCCTGTTACCGCGGCCACGACCCGAACGACTTCGGCCAAATGCTCGTGCACGAAACGAGCCACGGCTTCATCCATCGCTACAAGACCAAGGCCCAGCTCCCGAACTGGGTCGACGAGGGCATGGCCGACCTGGTCGGCGCCGAGATGGTGCCGCGCAGCGCGGCCGTTCGCAACCGCGAGCTACGCGCGATCCAACGGCTGGCCCAGCAGCCCTCGCTCGACGGCATGCTCTCGGCCAAGCGAATCTCGGAATGGCAGTACGGCCTGGCGAGCAACCTCAACCGTTTCCTCCTTCAAGCCAGCCGCGACGGTTACGTCCGCTTCGTCGAAGCGCTCAAGGAAGGCATGACCTGGGAGGAGGCCCTGCAGGAGGCGTACCAAAGCACGCCTGAGGAAATGCTCGCCCACTACGGCCAGTGGATCGGCGTGGCCGGTTTGCGGCCATAGGCATTCCCAGACCGCACGGCCGCCGGCGTATATAATTCAGCGGGGATTCTTTCGCTGCGGGCTTGGCACGCCCCTTGCAGTATCCGTCTGACGGTTTCCTCTTGGAGGCAAATCTATGTTGTCGCCGGCACGTTGCAAGCCGGGCTGACGCTGATCTATTTCATCGTGCGATTCGGCGGCAGCCGCCGCTGACAACGCTCCTTTAAGGAACACTGAATGGGCACGGCTCGAAAGAAACAGAACGGCGCGGAAAGTGCCAACGGCGCGCCGCGCCCGGTGATGCGCATCGCCTTCGTCGTGAATGACGTGAAGATTGAAGAGGCCGCTTACACGACGACCCGGCTGGCGATGACCGCCGTGAATCGCGGCCACAAGTGCTGCCTGTTCGGCGTGGGAGACTTCGTCTACGCCGCCGACGGTTCGATTCATGCCCGCGCCTGCACGGCTCCCGGCAAGAGCTACAAATCGCTCGAAAAATTCCTCAAGGAGCTGCAGTCGGACGACAACGAGCCGGAAATGGTCAGCCTCGACGAGTTCGACGTGCTGATGTTGCGAAACGACCCGTCCATCGACGCCACCGACCGGCCGTGGGCCCCGTCGGCCGGCATCCTGTTCGGTGAGCTGGTGGCCCGCCGCGGCGTGATGGTGCTCAACGACCCCAGCCACCTGGCCCACGCGCTCAACAAGACGTACTTCCAGCACTTCCCCGACGAGGTGCGGCCCAAGACGTGCATCAGCCGCAACGTCGATGAAATCAAGCGGTTCATCGAGGATCAAAACGACCGGGTCGTCATCAAGCCGCTGCAAGGTTCCGGCGGCAAAAATGTGTTCGTCGTCGGCGAGGACGAGAAGGCGAACCTCAACCAGATGATCGACGCGGTGATTCGCGACGGCTACGCCGTGGCCCAGGAGTATCTGCCCGCCGCCAAGGACGGCGACGTGCGGCTGTTCGTGATGAACGGCCAACCGCTGCAGCACCACGGCAAGTACGCCGCCTTCCGCCGCGTCAACAAAACGGGCGACGCCCGCAGCAACATGCACTCCGGCGGCGAGAGCGAACCCGTCGAAGTCACGGAGGAAATGCTCCGACTCGTCGAGATCGTCCGCCCCAAGCTCGTCAACGACGGCATGTACCTCGTGGGGCTCGATATCGTCGACGACAAGCTCATCGAGATCAACGTCTTCAGCCCCGGCGGCCTCGGCAGCAGCTCCCACTTTGCCGACGTCGACTTCTCCAAAGTGGTCATCGAAGACCTGGAGCGCAAAGTCGAGTATCGCAAATACTACGGCGGCCGCATGAACAATGTCGAACTGGCGACGCTGTAGCACGCTCCCGGTGGAATTCTCGGATCTCGCACCTTTGGCATGTTAGAATACCTTTGCCTGAATTGCCCGAGTCCATAGGAGCTTGGCGATGAACCAGATCATTGTCGATGCCGCCGCGACCAGCCAGTTGCGCGTCGCCGTCGCGCCTTGTGCCGTCTTTGACCCAAACGGCCGCAAGCTGGGATACTTCACTCCGGCGCTTGACCCCTCCGAGTACGAGAACCTTGAGCCCCCCTTCAGCAACGACGAGTTGAGCCGGGCATCGCAAGAAGCTGGCGGGAGGCGCCTCGCCGATATTCTGGCCGACTTGGAAGATCGGAAATGAAGCACACCGTTGTCTGGGTGGGCACGGCGGAGCGCCAATGGACCGAGTTGTGGATCTCCGCAGTCAATCGCGCCGAACTCACGCGCGCTGCCCAGTTCGTCGACAACGCGTTGGCGGCAAATCCGTTGGCGATCGGGGAGTCGCGGGAAGGCGATTAGCGAGTTCTCCTCGCGCCGCCCCTGGGAGTGGTTTATGAGGTCAAGCCGGACGACCTCTTGGTGCGAGTGCTGCGCGCCTGGGAGATCAAGCGTCGCCAAGAATGATGTTCTGCGCAAGTTCTCGCACCGGGCGGGCAAGTTCCGCTAAAGCGCCGAAAGCGAATTCACCTATGGCCATGATGGGTCAGCCAAGCAAGCCGCGGATTTCGAAGTCGTACAGCTCGGCGATCTCCGCCGGCGATTTTGTTGCCAGGCTCGTGAACCGCGCCACGAGCGCATCGGCATCCTCCACCGCCGGCTCGGCCAGCAACCTGAATTTATGCTTCAGCAGGGCCGGCAGATCGCCCGAGTCGCAGCGGGCATGGCCCTGCGGATACATGATTAACCCACTGGTGAGCGGGCCTAGCTTCGCGTGGCCGAGCTCGACGGTCGTGGGGATGCCATCCGGGTAGCGGCGGTCGAAATCCGGCCCGCCGTGGCGGAAATCGATCTGCGGCATCAAGCGCCGCGTCAGCGGATGGAACAGGGCCGAGTCATCCTCCGCATAGTCGGCCGGCGTGAGCATCAGCCGCTGCCAGGCGTCGCGGCCGTCCCACCCGGCTTGCCGCGCTTCGTAAGCCTTCCGCAATAGCGTGGCCACGATGTACAGCATCGAGTGGTCCGCGCTCTGCCGGGTTCGCGGGTCGCGCTTCGCGGGGTCGCCGATGATGCTGAACGCCGGCTCGTAAATAAGGATCCGCACGTCGAGCAAATCGTCGTGATTATCGAGCAGGCTGGAATCCGCAGCGATCAGATTGATGATCCCCTGGATTGCCCCAGCCGATTGGTGCTCATACAGGCCGAGCTTGAAATGCATGCCCACCACGGCGAATTCGTCGCCGGCGGTGGAGAGCGTCAGGTCGAACGGGCTGGCGTCGCCCTGGGCGGGCGGCTCGAACAGGCAGAAGATGGCCTGCGGATTGCGAAAGATGTCGGCCGGGCCGACGAATCCGCGCATGGCCCGCCGCATGCTCACCACCGCCGCCTCCGCGCTGATCGCCGCCGACGCACCCTTGGAGTCCGACAACTGGTGCCCGGCGCGGATCGCACGAAACGGCACGTAATGCGCAATCACCAGCCCGATCGCCGATTCGATCTGCTCGACCCTCGCCCCGAGCACCGCTCCGTAGACGGCCGCGGAGGCGATCGCCCCGTGGACCACGTGATCGATCTTGTGGCGGTTGAGCGCGAAGACCTCGGCCAACCGGCCGCGGATTTCGTCCAGCACGGCCATTGCCACGAGCGTCCGCCGGCCGTCGCAGCGGGCCAGCTGGGCTGCCGCCACCGCGACCGGGTAGTAGTCGTTGTGTCCGAACTCGCCGGCTGTCGCCCCGCGGGCCGGGTTGTAGCCGAAGTTCGTGCCGTTGGCGTCCCACTCCCGCACGGCGGAAGAGCAGGCCAGCACCGCCTTCTCCGGCGCCACCCGCACGGTGCTGCCGAACATGGGCACGCCGTCGTCCCGCTCGCCGGCGCGGTGATCGAGCGCTTCGCGCCGCAGAACGGTCGGCGCGTTGGCGCCCGCCGCCAGCGCGCTCACGCCGCAGGCGATGCTGTCCAGGTGGAACTGCTCGACCTTCTCCAGCACCGCCTCGCTCGGTCCGCTGTGCCGCCCCTGGATCATATCCAGCGCGTACTGAGCGATCCCGCGAGCCTGGTTCGTGTCGCGCGGCAGCGTCACGAATTGATCGTTGGAAGAGTTCGACATTGCGTTCGACCGCCGAGCCGAGGCTGTTACACCATTGTGCCGCTCGGCTCGCGGCACCTACAATGCCTCGGATTATCGACTTCACCCAGCCGGGGTCAACCGCCGTGTCCATACCGGATAGCCATATCGAACCGCAACCCGCCGTGCTGGGCGAAATGCTCCTTGCGGACGGCATCGACGTCTCCGCCGAGCAAGTCGAGTTGCTGGACGGCTATCGCCGGCAGCTGTGGGCGTGGAACGAGCGGCTCAACCTCACGCGGCACACGACGCTCGAAAAATTCGTTACCCGCGACGTCGTCGATGCCTACCAGCTCAGCCTGCTATTGGAGGCCGGCGAGCGCGTACTGGACATCGGCACGGGCGGCGGGGTGCCCGGGGTCGTGCTAGCCATTCTGCGGCCCGACCTGTCGGTCAGCCTGTGCGAATCGACCCAAAAGAAGGCCCGCGCGGTGGAAGCCATCGTCGCGGAGCTGGGCCTGCCGACGCCCGTCTACGCCACCCGGGCCGAGGAGGTGCTGGCCGTCAACACGTTCGATACCCTGGTGGCCCGTGCCCTGGCGTCGCTCCGCAAGGTGCTTACCTGGCTGGCGCCCCACTGGGAGGCCTTCGATCGGCTGCTGCTGGTCAAAGGACCGTCCTGGGTCGAGGAGCGCTCGGAAGCCCGTCATTACGGCCTGCTGCAGGGCCTCGACCTGCGAAAGGCGGCCGCCTACCAAACGCCCCGCACGGGCGCCGAAAGCGTCATCCTCGGCGTCCGTCTAAGCGCTGCCGCCGACTGACCCGGCTGGCGGACTGCGCGGCTGGCGCAAAGTTCGCCGGCCCCGATTTCTACCGCTGGTTTACGCGTCGAAAAAGACGTACACTGGACCGATTGCACATCGCATACGAACTCGTTTTTCGAAAGGGACCGGACCGTGGCCGAACAGGAAAAAACCAAAACCCCGCCCGCCGCCGAACAACCCGCCGCTCCCGCCGCGGCCGAGCAAGCGCAGCGCGGCGCGCGCGTCGAGGTGACCGACAAGAACTGCATCTCGCTGTACGCAAACTTCTGCCGCGTCACCGGCACGCCCGAGGAGTTGATCCTCGACTTCGGTCTCAACGCCCAGCCCTTCGGCGTCCCCACCGAGCCGGTTGAAGTGAAGCAGCGGATCGTCACCAACTACTTCACGGCCAAGCGGATGCTGCAAGCCTTGCACATGTCGGTTCAGCGGCACGAACAGGCGTTCGGCGTGCTGGAGACCGACGTTCAGAAGCGAGTCGTCGGCGGACGAGGTGGCGGCGGCGGCGGACGTCCGCAAGCCAGCTAACCGCTCCGCTCGCGGCTTACCGCTGGCCGCGCGCCCTTACGAGGCGCGCAATTTGCGCTCGAGAAACTGCGCTAAACCCTCGGAGTCGTCGGTTCCGATGCGGACCGTGCGCCCACCGCGGAGGGTCAGCCGCACGCATTCGAAGCCCCAGAGGTTGTATGTCCAGCCGCGGCCAGGCACCCAGTGGATGCCCCAGCCGTCGACGAGCGACGTCCGGTCGGGATCCGCCGATTGGATATCGGCGTAACGGAACCGCTTGCGCAACAGCGGCAGCGGACCGAATCGCACAGCCAGCGCCTCGCCTTCGTCTACGACCCGCAAGCTGCGGAACGAGTACGCCGCGCCCAAGAGTCCTGCGCTCGCCACGATCGAGACGAACACGACTTCCGGCTGCCGCGAAAAGGCCGTTGCCAGCAGGAGCACGAGCAGTCCGGGCAGCAACATGAGCAGGTACATCGGCGCCCATTGCGTGTGTTCGTACTCTGGCTGATGAGCGGCCGCGAACGTGGTGGGAGCTGGCGAGCTGAACATGAGAATTGTCGCTACGAGCTAAACCGCAAGCGGGGGTTGGGCCGGTCAGTCATTTGTCCCGTTTTGGAACGGGTGGCGGACGACGTCGCATACGGAAGTATTCGCCCTTCGCCGCCGAACCTTGCCGCCCAAACGCCACGCCGCGTCACGACAGGATCCACCGCTGGATATCCAGCCCGATCACGAACACCATCAGGCCGATGATGAAGACGAACCCGGCCGTGTGCAGCGCCAGCACGAACCGCTCGCTGGCCGGCCGGCCGCGGATGCCCTCGTAGGCCAGGAATACCATGTGCCCGCCGTCCAGCAGCGGAATCGGCAGAAAGTTCAGCACCGCCAGGTTCGCGCTCAGTAGCGTCAGGAAGATGAGCAGCGACGACAGGCCTTGCGACGCGCTGGCCCCCGCCGCTACGGCGATCGTCCCCGGCCCGCCCAGCATCGTGATCGGCACCTGCCCGCCCCACAATTTCTCCAGGAAGCGAAACACCATCGTCAAGGACTCGACCGTCTCGTCGAAGCCGTAGCGAACCTGCTCCGCAAACGTCTCCGCTTTGCGCGTGCGCAGGACGGGCTCGAACACGAACCCCCGCGTCGCGATGTACGCTCCCTCCGCGGGCTGCGGCGTGAGCGTCACCGTATGCTGCTCCACGTGCTTGCCCTCGCCGCGCTCGAAGGTGAGTTCCACCTCCGTGCCGGCGGGCGCAAACTGCACTCTATCCACCAATGCCGGCCAGTTCGGTTCGTCGGGCCCGAGTGAAAACGGAATCGACCTGGGCTTCTCGCCTTCATCCGGCGGCAGCTTGATCGTCGCCGCGGTGATGCGGTCGCCGGCTGCCATTTTCGCGGATGCGGCCGGCCCGCCCGGCTCCACCGCGTGCACCCGGTTCTCGATGCGGTAGGCGATGCCCACCGCGTCGGCCGCCAGGGGCGCGCCCGGCGGAATACCCGAATGCAAACCCGTGGGCACCTTCGGCGTCACGCGGACGACCACCCGCTCGCCGTTCGAGCCGCCGTTCGACTTGCGGCGCACGGTAAACTCAACTTCCCGCCCTTCGATCGCCGCCTCGCGCAGATAGTCCGGCAGCGTGGCCGGCGTCCATCCCTCGCCGATTTCATCCGCCGCCGGTTGCCCATCGACGAGCTCGATCACGTCTCCCGCGGCCAACCCCGCTCGTTCAGCCGGCGAGCCCTTCTGCACCGCCGCGATCGGCCCCATCGTCATCACTAAGCCGAATTGCCGCAGCGGCTGCGGCCCGACATCAAACACCAACTCTTCGACCTCTTCGCCCCGAACGACGGCGCCCAGTTCCGGATGCTCCACGCGCTGCGTATCCCCCCGCTCCACGGCAATCAACAATCGCTCGGCCGGCTGCCGCGCCAACTGGGCGGAGAACTCGCGGTAATCAGCGACCGCCACGTCGCCGACGCGTACGATCCGGTCGCCGCCCTGCAACTTCGGCTCACCGTCGATCGCGTCCTCTGCCGGCTGCACCAGCGTCGCTTGGGCCGCCGCGGCGCCTTTCACGGTCGGCATCTCCGCCGCCAGGGTGAGCGTCATCGGCGGCGCGATGCCGATGGTCGCCAGCTCGCCGGCTTCCTGCATGGGCTTCAGCGTGATGGGCACGACATCGCCGCCCGCGGCCCGCCGCACCAGCATGGGAACGCCTTCTTCCAAATCGCCCAGGGTCACGCCGCCGCGAAGCTGCATGAAGGTGGGATTCGCCCGCTCGCCGAGCTGCACGATCTCATCCCCCGGCTCGATGCCCGCCTGCCACGCCGGCGAGCCCGACACCGTCTGCGAGACGATCGAAGGCATGTAGCGCACGCCCAAGCCGAACGCGATGACGGCGAAGATGAACGCAAATATGATGTTCATGATCACGCCGGCCGAGATGATCGCCATCCGCTGCGGCACGCTCTTGGCCAGGTAACTGCGGCGGTCGACGTAATAGGTTTCGCCGTTCGGGCCGGTGATCGGCACCGCGTCCGAATTGACCTCGCTCACCTGTGATTTCTCCATCTGCTCGGCGATATGGGCCGGGTCGTCGTCCTGGCCGAACATCTTCACGTAGCCGCCCAACGGCAGGATGCCGATGCCGTACAGCGTCTCCCCGCGGCGCCAGCTCAGCTTGTAGCCGCCGATATCGAAGCCGATCATGAACTTTTCGATCTTCACGCCGCAAGCTTTTGCCACCAGGAAGTGGCCCAGCTCGTGAACGAAAATCACCGCTCCCAGTCCGATGCCGACCTTCACGATCACATCGATCCACCAGAGGATGTCGGTCATATCGATCGCCGCTAGTAAACAAGCTATCAAAAGTTGATTCATAAGATTCGCACTTCAGGAATGACGAATGACGAATGCAATTTAAGACACGATTCCGAACTCGTCATTCGACATTCGGATTTCGTCATTTTCACGCACACACCCACCGCGTGACCTCTCGCCGCGCCCAGCGATCGAGCGATTCGAGCTGTTCGAGCGTCGGGTTCGCGTCGAAAGTGTGCGTTTCGAGCACGCTGCGGCAGGCCGGCACGATTTCCGTAAAATGCAGCTCCCCCTCCAGAAACGCCTCGACGGCCGCTTCGTTGGCGGCGTTCAGCACCGCTCCGCTGGTGCCGCCCGATCGGGCCACTTCGTAGCCCAATTCCAGCGCCGGGCACCGCTCGGGGTCCGCCGGCTGAAACTCCAGCCGCCAGCTCGCTCGCCAG
>CAZHIV010000082.1:0-5218 GCA_964532675.1 uncultured Planctomycetaceae bacterium | reverse complement strand
GGATTCGACGTCCTCGTGGATGAGCCCGACTTCGTGTTGGAAGTTGAAGGCGCCGGCGGCGTCTTCGGCGGCGTGCCCGGCTTCTACCTGGATGAGCTGAATATCGATACGGTGGGCGGTTCGTTCACGCTGCAGAACGTGCCGGTCGCCGTGCTCGACCTGCCCAATCCAAACGATCCGGCCAACGTCGTCGACGGCATTGTGGGCATGCACCTGTTCACCGGCCGAGACCTGGTCATCGACGCCAACCCGGCCGCCAGCCCCAACGGCGGCGGGCCGCCCCGGCTGTATATCAGCGATCCCGTGACGGAAACCCATAGCTGGGCGACGACCGCCGCCAGCGGCAATTGGTCCACCGAAGCCCATTGGAGCGCCGCCGGCACGCCCGAAATCGAGTGGGTGGCCAACGTGGCCAACGTCTCGGGCAGCAATCAGGCGGCGGTCGTGTCGGCCGATTCGACCGTGAATCAACTCGTCGTTTCCGGCACGCCGACGGCCCACATGGCAGTCCACATTGAAAATGGCGTCACGCTCACCACGTACGGCGAGACGCGAATCGACGACGGCGGACGCATCGAGTTGGCCGGCGGCAAGCTCGATTCGCAATTTGTGAATATCGACGGCGGCGTGCTAAGGGGCGTGGGAGAGGTGTTCGCCGGCACCGGGCCCATTCACAGCCCGGTGCGCAACCTCGGCGGCCGAATCGAGCCCGGCGACCCGATCGGACTGCTGACGATCGACGGCGACCTCTCGCAACTCGTGGGCGGCACGCTCGCCATCGACCTCGCCGGCACCACCCCCATTACCGAGTACGACCGTCTCGCCGTAGACCGATTCGCATTTCTCGGCGGCACGCTCGAAGTGGCACTGATCGGCTTCACCCCGACGGTCGGCGCGATGTTCACGATTCTCACCGCCGGGGAGGGCGTCGTCGGCGAGTTCGACAACCTCGTGCTGCCCGGCGGATTTCAATGGGACGTCGGCTACGGCGCCAACGACGTGGTGCTTACTTTCTTGGGTGCCGGCCTGCCTGGCGACTTCAACGACGACGGCACGGTCGACGCCGCCGACTACGTCGTATGGCGCAACAACGGCGGCACCCCGGAGGAGTACGATGCCTGGAAAAGCAACTTCGGGATGACAACCCCCGGCAGCGGCCCGGAAAACGCCGCCGTGCCGGAGCCCGCGGCCGCGATCCTGCTCGCCCTGGCCGCTTGCGGCTTGGCGCTCCGCCGCGCCCGGCTCACTCCGCCCGCTCGGTCCGCAACGTCGACGAGCTGCGGAGCGTCGTCCGCGAGCTGAACCGCGGCACGATGAGCCCGTTGCGGCGCATGGGGATTTCGATGGCGACGGTCACCTCGTCCGTGTCGGTCTTAATTACCGAGGGCGTGATGGAAACTCGGGCCCCGCGGGCACCGACGATGTTAAGCAGTCCGTTCGCCTTGGCCCGCGCCTCGGCGGCCGTCGCGCCGGGCACCATCGCAGTGCGGGCCGCTTCGTAGGCCGCGTTGTCGGCCGTGTGCCGAATCACGTTCAGCCAGCCGAATTCGAACGCCGCCAGCAGGAACAAGAAGAACACCGGCGCCGTGAGCGCAAACTCCACGGCGGTGGCGCCCCTCCGACAAGCACGATTTCGTCGTGGCCTGTTCAGCATGTGTCGCTCGTTTCTCGTTACCGGGGACTGGCTCATTTTGCGGAGTCTTCGGAGCAAAATGCGCCTGTCCCCCTTCCTCGCGTCTAATCGGTCAACATCACCGGCAGCGTGGAGGCAATTTCCTTGAAGATCCGCACCAGGTCCTCGGCGGTCGGGGCGTGGAAGTGCCGCCCGCCAGTGGCCGCGGCGACGTCCTGCATCCGCTTGATATCCGCCTCGCTGCTGAAGGTGATCGTATGAATGACGAGACCGTCCCTCGCAGCCCGTCGCGCCGAGAGCACCGGCTCCGGGCCCAGATTATGGATGCCGTCGGTCATCAATATCATGCTCTTGACGGCGAAGGGTCGAGTTTCCTTTCCGGTCAGCACCTGGATGCCGTCGTCGAGACCGGCCGAAATGGCCGTGCGGCCTTTTACCGGCTTGCTGCTTATCCGCGCGATCGCCTGACGAATTACGGAGTAGTCGCCCACCAGATCAGAATTGACTTCGGAGATCCGGTACCGATTGCCGCATTCCGTAGTGTCGCTCGAGTAGCTTACCAGCGCGACACGCTCGTCCTGCGCCGTTTTGTCGAGCTCGACGAGGAACGCGTCGAGCGCGATGGCGAGCGCGCCCCAGCGGCTTTGTGTCGGATGCGGCGGATCGCAGGTGCCCGTCGGCGTGCTGTTGCCGGCGAGGCTTCGCATCATCGAGCCGGAACGGTCGACGACCAGGCAGATGTCGCGGTCGAGCTGCGTGGAAGTGGCGCTTTCGCTCGGCTCGAACTGCCGTACGCCCAGCACGCCGGCAAACAACAGGTCGACGGGCCCGGCGGCCGAACCTTGCGTCCGTTTCCCGTTCACGCGGACGGCGTTGGGCGGCGTGCCGCCGGCGGCGAATTGAAATCGCGAGTTTTCATTGGCCTGCGCGCCGTGGCCGATCTCGATGTCGGCGTCGGCGAGCAGCAGCGGATCGCCCGCCACCCGGTTGCGCAGGGCCGCTTCCTTGCCCCGCTGCCGTGCGGCGTCGATGCTTTGCGAAAGGCTCAGCTCTTTGGCGGCCGCCCGGGCGGCCGAGTCGGTCGCCGTGCGCAGCTCGGTGCGGACCAGTTGCATCCAGGCCACGTCCACGGCAAACGCCGCCATGATAATGCACAGCGGCAGGCACACGGCAATCAGCACGAGCATCGCGGCTCGGCGGCGGTTTCGTTCGGCATGGCGTCGGATCATGGTGCTTGAATCTCGCAAATGGTGAAGAGTGAAAAGACGCGACCAGAAAGACGATCAGTGTTCGACCATCATCGACGCCGTCGCGCTCAGCCGCCGGCCTCGATAAAAGGACGTCGGGACCAACGAGTTGGTGTCGCACGGCGCGGAGACCGTCACGTCGACGAAATCGCCCGGCTGGAGCGCGGCGATGTCCGCCGGGGTCACCGTGACGGTCGCTCCCTGCACGTTGCGATCGGTCAGGATCTGGTTGCAGGTGGCCTGCACGGTGCCGAGCGTGTTGCCTTCCTCGAGCACGGTTCGCACGCCTTCGTAGGCGGCCACGGTGAGCGACTGCTTCAAAAAGATCGCCGAGCAGGCCTCGATCGTGGCAATCACCAGCAGCACGACGACGGGCAGGCAGACGGCCAGCTCGGCCGCCGCCACGCCGCGCGTTTTGCGCGATCGGCCGCGACGCAAAATGCCGTCGTGAACCCGGTTGATTCGCTGAAAAATTCCCATACGTCCGTTGTCCGTTGCCCGTCGTCCGTGGTCCGTTGTCAGTTGCATTGGAACAACGGACCACGGACCACGGACCAAAGGTTATTTTTCCGACCCGACCAGCTGCTCGTCGGCCTTTTCGAGATCGCCGTCCTCCAGTAGATTCAAATGCAACAGCATGGCGTTGTAGTCGTCCGCCAGGTCGTGCCAGAAATCGTGCCGGCGGAATCTCAGCTTGCGAGGCCGCTGCCCTTGCACGATATCTCGGATCGCCCGACGCAGGCTATAAACAGGCCCGGCGAAGCGGTTGCTGAGCTTGATCGCATCGACGACAAAAACCGGCAGCAGGAACACGAGCACGAGCAAAAACGGGCCGTGCGTCCACCACAGGTTCTGCACGTGGTCCGCCAGCGGGCGGAATGGGTTGGACAGCACTTGCAAAAGGAACGACACCAGCGACGCCACCAGCAGGAACACCAGCCAGTGGAAGATGATCCGGCGGGCGAGCGAGCCTTGCACGGCCGTATCGACAAAGTGCTTTTTGCGTCGGGGCTTTCCCATTTACTAGACCTCGCAACATGCGCACCGGCTTCGAAGATTCGCAGCCGGCGAGCGAAAGTGATTGGACTGTTAAGTAAGCCTAGCTCATGCGGCGGCGGGCGGTGGGAGCGTCCGGCCGCACGGCGGCGGTGGCACGTTCCGCACGCGCCTTACATCCGGAATAGACGGCCGGCCGGCGAGCGAATCATCGCTGGCGCACCGCGACGCCTTCTTCGATCTGGTCGCTGGGGTGCAATACGATTTGGTCGCCTTCGGAGAGGCCCTTGAGGATTTCCGCTTCCAGGCCGTTCTGGCGGCCGACTTCGACCGGCTGCTGGTGAACGACGCCATCGACGACGCGAAACACGGCTGACTCGCCGCCGAGGCGAAACAGCGCGCTGGTGGGCACTTTCAACACGCCCTGGGCTTCGTCGATGACGATCCGGGCTTCCACGCGGAAGCCGTCGCCCAGGCTGGTGCGCTCGGTGGGCGGGTCGATCAGGTCGACGATCACGTAGACGCGCTGCTCCTCGACGCCGAGCGTGGAAATCTTGGTGAAGCCGGCCGGCTCGACGACGCGGACGACGCCTTTCAGCGGCCGCTCGCCGCCCCAATGTTCCAGCAGCACGAGATCGCCCACGTCGATCTTCACAGCGTCGCGCGAGAGGACATCGATCTCCGCTTCCAAATCAGACGGGTCGCCCAGCTCGACGAGCGGCGTGCCGGGCGTGACGACGGCCGAGCTCTCCTGGAACACTCGCAGCACGCGGCCCGTGATCGGCGAGTAAATGGGAAAATTCCAGCCGCCGTTGCCGTTCGCGATATAGTCGGCAGCTTCATTGCCGTCGCCATCCGGCGGGCTGGCGGCGGAATCCTCCTCGCTACGTGGCCGCGAGCGCATCAGGGCCGCGCGCGCTTGTTGCAGCTCGAACTGGGCGATCTCCTGGGCGATGCGGGCTGTGCGAAGCTCTTCGCTGCTCTGGCGATAGGCGAGCTCGGAGCTTTCCAGCTCGGCGATCGGCACGGCGTTGCGCTCGTACACCTGGCGCAAGCGGGTCAGCTCGGCTTCATTGAAGGCTTGCGTGGCGCGGGCCTTCTCGAGCATCGGCTCGGCCTGCCTCAACGTCGCCTCGGCCGCCTTCACGCGGGCCTCGGCTTGGGCGACCGTGCGGGCATCGAGCAGCTCCGGGTCGCGGGGCTCGATCATCGTCAGCAGCGTCTTGCCGGCGACGACCTTGTCGCCCGGGTCCATGCTGATGCGCAGGATGCGACCGTTGAGCGGAGCGGAGACAGCGTACTTCTCGCGGATCCGCGTTTTGCCGTCCTCGTCGACCGTGAC
>CAZHIV010000081.1:0-8496 GCA_964532675.1 uncultured Planctomycetaceae bacterium | reverse complement strand
GGCCAGCACCCAGGCGCCCGCCAACGTACCCGCTAACGGAAACGGCACGCCGACCAGGATTCCCGCCAGGATCGACTTGAGCAGTGCCGTCGCGGGAGTGTTGAGGGCGTACCGACGCTGCAAATGATAGGCGCCAAAGCTGCCGGCAAGGAAACCGAGCAACGCCGTAACCGGCAACGCCATCCCCATCGTAACGGCTTCCTTCGGAAACAGCAGCCAGTCGAGGCCGAGAATCCACAGCCCGGTCGCCGGCAGCATAAATCGCGGCGGCACCGGACTGACAAGCCAATCGACCCAACCGGCCGGCTCGCTGGGTTCCTTGGATTCAGGCGGCAGCAGTTCTTGCTTGGGGCGTTCGATCATAGCGGCGCTGCGAATAGTAACGAGACCTCATGGAAAATGAACTTCGTGCGCCAATTGTAGGAACGCAGTTCTCCGCAGACCAGTCTCGCACTCGCCGCCGAGCGCTTGCGTCTTCGCACCTGAGCGGCACCCGCAGCAGCCGCGCGAATCACTTCGTCGCCAGATGATCGACCGGCGGACTGCCGGGCGGCGGCGCCTGGAGCGGTTCGAGCCCGAGCAGCTCGCGGACTTGTGGGCTCACGACCTCGCCCCGATGAGCGGCCAGCGTGTCGCGGACCACTTCGTCGTCCAGGTTCAAATGGACGCGGCCGTCGCGCGTGATGAGCTGGAGGAAATTCGTGAGATTCTTGGCCAGCATCTGGCTGGCGTGGAGCGGCACTTCGCTGGGCAAGTTGGTCGGGCCCAGGATCGTGACGCCGTTTTCGACAACTCGCTCGTCGGCCTGAGTAAGCTCGCAGTTGCCGCCGCGACCCAGAGGGTGCCCCGCCGCCAGATCGACGATCACCGAGCCGCCGGCCATGCCGCGGACCGCATCGGCCGTGATGATCCGCGGCGAAGGCTTGCCCTGAATGGCGGCGGTCGTGATGCAGACGTCGCTGACCGCGACGGTGCGGGCCATCAGCTCGCGCTGCTTCTGGTAAAACTCCTCGCCGAGCTGTCGTGCGTAGCCGCCGGCCGTTTCGGCGCCGCCGGTCTCGAGCGGCATTTCGACGAACTTCGCGCCCAGGCTTTCGACCTGCTCCTTGACGGCCTGCCGCACGTCGTAGGCGTGCACCACGGCGCCCAGCCGCTTCGCAGATGCGATCGCCTGCAAGCCGGCCACGCCGGCGCCGACCACGAACACTTTGGCGGGCGCGATCGTGCCGGCCGCGGTCATGAGCATCGGGAACAGCTTGGGCAGCTCGTTGGCCGCCAGCAGCACGGCCTTGTAGCCGGCAATCGTGGCCATCGACGAGAGCACGTCCATGCTTTGCGCCCGCGCGATGCGCGGGATCAGCTCCATGGCGAACAGCGTGACGCCGCGCTCCGCCAATTGACGCACCGCTTGCGGATTGCCCAGCGGGTCGGCCGGCGCGACGATCACCAACGTCTCGGGCATCAGCTCGAGGTCGGCCGCGCCGGCCTGCGGATTGGCGCCCAGGCCGCGCACCTGGAGCAGCACGTCGGCCGACTGGAATAGCTGGCTGCGATCGGCGACGATCTCGGCGCCGGCCTCACGGTAGGCGTCGTCTGTGAAGCCGGCCGCAACGCCGGCGCCGGCTTCGATTTCGACCCGCGCCCCGCGCTTGACGAGCGCCGTCACGCTGGCCGGCACCAGCGCGACGCGGCGTTCGCCGGGATACGTTTCCTTGGGGACGGCAATGATCATCGGCAAGAAGCTGCTGCGGAATGGCCGTGCCGCGGTCGGCCGGCGAACGAAGAAATCATGGTTCGAGCGGAATGAGCCGGCTTACCCAAATGGCCTGTGGCGACTGGCCCGTGTAGCCGGCGATTTGTTCGGCGGGCTGCTCGACGATCCAGCCTACGACGCCCAGCGTCCGCGAGGAAGCATCGAGCCGCTCGGCCAAGGCGGTGGGGACCAGCACGGGTACGGACTGGCCGCTTTCCAAGTCGCCGCTGCACTCGATCACGGTGCCCGCCGGCTGCGGGTTGGTCAGGCTGGCGGCGAAAAACACGCCGCCGTGTTTGCGATGCGGCGAACCGATCCACTTCGGCAGGATGACGGCCACCTCGCTGCGCGAGTGCGGGTCGGAAAGCGTCTGCCGGAACAGCTCGTCGGCCGCTTGTTGCGACCCCGTCGACGGGCCGTCCGACGCACCTTCTACGAACGACGCCTTCTCAGCCAGGTTGGCCAGGATGGAATAGCCCAAGGCCTTGGCGCGTTGCACGTCGCGGCCATCCTCGAAATTGCCGGCGACCAGCGACGGCTGTGCCTCTTGGGCTGCCTGGATCGCCACAGCCAGGTCGTCTTCAGTAAAGGAAGGCGCATCGACGACGCGGGCCGCGGCCGCTGCCGGCGGGTTTGCGGCGATCGGCGCTGCCTCCGCTATGTCGAGAACGGCCGGCTCCTCGACCGGCTCCGAGCTCATCGACTCGAGGCCGTACCGGTCTTCATCCGAAGGTTGCAATCCGGCCGGCGGAGATTCTTCGATCGTGGTGTAGCTTGCCTGTACCTCGGCGGATTCGGTCGCCGGCGGCTCCGCCACTTCCGCTGCGGCGGGCGGAGGCTCAGCCGGTTGGCGGCCGGCTCTCGGCGGCGCAGCGGCCTGCGAATGACGCGGCGTCGGTTGCAGCTCGGCGGGCAGCATCATCGGCGGCAGGTACTGGGCCACGTTCAGGAAATCGCCGCTCGGGCCGCGCAGCCACAATAGCGCGTAATAGCCCAATGCGCAGCCGACGACGCCGGCTAGCATGGTCACCAGCAACGTTCGCACCAGGGATCGCTTGCGGCGAGGCTTCCCGCTGCCCGTTTTAGCGAACATCGGCAGGTCGGCCGCCGCCGACCCGGTGAGCGCATCGCCAGAGCCGGCATCCGGCTCGGCCGAGGCCGGCGTACGGTCCGCGGACGGCGTCTCGGCCGTCGGCGTTTCGATGTCGGCCAGCAGCCGTTCCATGTCGTGCGAATCGTCCCACGGCGCCATGCCGCGCGGTTCTTCAGGCGAATGGTCGATCTGGAAATCGGTGTCGGCGCCAAGTTCGTCGGGGATTTCGGCAAGCGTCTTGCCCGGGTCAATCGGCGGCGCATCCGCGATCGGCGGCGCATCCGCGATCGGCGGCGTATCCGCGATCGGCGGCGTATCGGCAATCGGCGGCATATCGGCGAGTGTCTTGGCGGAGCGGAACCACTCGTCGATCCGCGCCGCGGCCGACTGCGTGCCGGCGACAGGCTTTGGCGATTCGGGCGCCATCTCGGCATCGATGCCGCCGGCCGCCAGCGTCTCGGGCGGCTGCTCGATCGTCTCACTCGTCGGTTCTGACGATTCCGACACCGCCGGCGTCGGCAAGGGCGAATCGACCAGCAGCAGCGCCGGCATCTCGCGCGGTGCGGCCTCTTCGAGTTGGAAGAATGCCCGGCATTCAGGACACTTTGCCCACGACTGGCGGTCTGTCTCGTCGGGAACCAGCAAGTCGTGATTGCACTTTGGGCAGCAAGCCACTTGGGCCATGCGAGAGTCTCCGTTGGGGTTGCCTGTGGCGATCAACTCGCGGCAGGCGGAAGACGGGGCGCGCGCTCACATTCGTAACAGTGTACCATTGTTAGCCAGTACGGTCAGCCGCTGTTTCGGGTTCGAACGGCCAACATTTGCACGATCGGCATAATCGTAAAACTCAATCACTTGACGTCATCCGGGAATCGTGCCTGTAGGGAACGGCCTCTGTGCCGTTCCGTCGGTCCAACACGCCGCGGAACGCCGCGGAGGGCGTTCCCTACTGACTCGGATCTCTGCGGTGTGCCGGTTTCGAGTGTCGCAGAAACTCGACTACGTGGGCAGGTTGTACAGCGGCGTGAATTTGGCTCGCAGGTGCCGCAGCAGGGCGTCGTGGCTGAGCGGGGAGCCGGTGACCCGCTCGGCCAGCTCGGCGGCGCGATAGCGGCGGCCTTGCGAATGAATGTGCAGGCGGAGCCAATCGCGGAGCGGCAGGAACTCGCCGCGGCGGAACATGGCGGCCAGGTCGCCCAGGTCTTGCTGGGCCCGCTCGAAGAACTGGGCCGCGAACAGGTTGCCGAGCGAGTACGTGGGAAAGTAGCCGAATGCCCCGCCGCTCCAGTGCACGTCCTGCAGCACGCCGTCGGAATCCGTGGGCGGATCGATGCCGAGGTACTCGCGATACTTGGCGTTCCACGCCGCTGGCAAATCGGCGACGCGAAGCTCGTCGTCGAGCAGCGCCAGCTCCAGTTCGAAGCGAATGAGGATGTGCAGGTTGTAGGTGACTTCGTCCGATTCGGTGCGGATGAGCGACGGGCGAACGTCGTTGATCGCGAAATAGAAATCGTCGAGCGACACGTCGGCCAGCGCGTCGCGGAACATGGCCTGCGTTTGCGGGAATAAATGTTCCCAGAACGCCCGGCTGCGGCCGACGAAGTTCTCCCACATTCGCGACTGGGATTCGTGGATGCCGAGCGACGTGGCCTGCCCGGTCGGCAGGCCGTAGCGGTCCGCCGGCAGGCTTTGCTCGTAGATGCCGTGGCCCGCCTCGTGCAGCGTGCTGAAAAAGGCGCCGGGCAGGAAGTGCTCGTCGTAGCGCGTCGTGAGGCGGACGTCGCTCGGGCCGATATGGGTGCAGAACGGATGGTCGGTGACGTCGAGCCGGCCCTGGCGGAAATCGAAGCCAATTGCTTCGGTCGCCTGCCGGCCAAGCCGTTCTTGCAGGTCGATGGGGAAGCGGCGTTGGAGGGCATCAAGGTTGGGCCCCCGCGAGCTGGCGCCGATCTCGGCAACCAGCGGAACCAGTTGGTCGCGCAGTCCGCCGAGGACGCGGGCGATATGGGCCGTCTTCGCGCCCGGCTCGTATTCGTCGAGCAGCGCATCGTATAGCGCTTCGTCGTAGCCGATCGCGGCCGCCTCCTGGCGCTTGAGCTCGATCGTTCGCTCCAGGATGGGGCGGAAGCGGGGAAAGTCGTTCGCCTTGCGAGCCTCGGCCCAGGTTTGCTGGCCGATCACCGACAGCCGGGCCAGCTCCTCGACGAGCGACTGCGGCAGCTTGGTGCGCCGGTCGTAATCGCGCTGCAGGTTGACGATGTCGGCACCGGTGTCGCCGTGCGGGTCGGCGGCCAGCGGCCCGTCGGCCAGCTCGGCGAGCCACTCGCCCACTTCCGGCGCGGTTTGCTTCCGGTGAATCAGCCCGGCGAGGAAGCCGATCTGCTCGGCCCGGTACTCGCCCCCGGCGGGCGGCAGCTTCGTCCGCTCGTCCCAGGCCAGCAGCGCTTCGGTCGACGACAGGATCGCGACCTCGCGAGCGTGGGCACAAAGTCGGTCGTAAGTCGCACGATACGTTTGGGTGGCAGTAGTCATTCGGCTCACTCTCCAACATGGCCGCGATCCAACGGATCGCCGGCAGCCCCACCATTAGCACATTTCATAACCCTGGCTCCGAATGCGAGTTGCGAAGAGTGATGTTGTGACCACCGGCGAGTATCGCCATCTCTTCCGGCAAGGCGTCGATGCCCAATAGAGAAAAGGTGTGCAGGTTGGCCAGCATGGCCGACAGTCTAACACAACCGGCTGCTGCTTACATGACACAGCATTTGACAGAAAAACAGGGCCAAGAGTAATTAGGAACCTAGCGTGGCCCGTTACTGCCGCGGCAAATAATCGTTTCCCTGAACCTGAATCCCGTTAGTTTTCCCGATTTTTTTGGCCATAAGGGTGCGGTAGTGCCGGACCCGCGAGCGGGAAAGCTTGATCGCGGCGAGGATGAGTGAGTACCACAACGTGCCAGGTTCCGGAATCGGCGTGAGCAAGTACGCGTGCACTTCGCCGCCGAGCAAACCGCGCCCCGTGATCTGCCCGGCATCATTAATCGCCCTCGCGTCGATGATCTCCCAGCCGGAGAGAGGATTGATCAGAGAATTCAAACCGAGCATTCCACTGCTGCTGGTATATATGAATGCATGGAGGTCTTCATCTGCAGTGTAGGACTCGCCAACTACCTGACCAGCGTTGTTGATGCCGTATGCGTAGCTGTTTCTCCCACCCAGCGTTCCGAGGTCGTGCATCGTGCCGTCGTATAGAAATGCATGCTGGCCGAGCTCTCCTGTCGTATTGGAAGCGCCTACTACGTGCCCGTCGTCGTTGATGCCGTATCCAGCACTAAATGATCCACCGAGCGTGCCTAGGTCGTGCATTGCGCCGTCGTAAAGGAAAGCGCGCACAGCGCCGTCGCCTCCCCTAAACGACTCGCCTGTCACTTGGCCGCTGTTATTGATGGCGTACCCAGCGCTGAATGATCCGCCCAGCGTGCCTAGGTCGTGCATCGTGCCGTCATATAGAAATGCATGTTGGGTGGCATCTCCCGTCGTGCTCGCATAGCCAGTCACGTGGCCGCTATTGTTTACGTCGTACCCAAGGCTTGTTGACCCGCCCAGGGTGCCCAGGTCATGCATCGACCCGTCATACAGAAATGCGTGCAAAGCAGCGTTTGAGGTCGTGGCCGAATAGCCTGTTACCTTATTGGTGTCATTAATGCCAAGGCCATAGCTCGACGTGCCGCCCAGGGTTCCTAGGTCGTGCATCGTGCCATCGTATAGGAACGCGTGGAAGACGAAATCGGTCGTGGAGGATTCGCCAGTCACGACGCCATTAGCATTGATACCATAGCCATGACTTGGTGTTCCGCCCAATGTTCCCAAATCGGTTACGACGTATCGGATAGCGGCCTGTGACAGAGTCGTCCAGTTCAAAAAGCACACAATCGCCGTGAACGTCAAAGCGAGCTTTGCGGACTGCTTCATCGATTTCACCAGGGCAAGAAATCGTCGAGAATTGCTTAAAACGCCGACGAGAATTGAACGAATCTCAAACTTCAAGTTACATGCGATTGAGAGGCCAGTCAATTTCGGAGTCAATTAACCATTCTTTCAATCTCGCTGTATTCCTCGTTTTTTCTATTATTGAAGTGGCGGTCTCTTTTCGGCCGGGTTTCGACGCAGCAATTTGCTCTTAACGTCAGATTTTGCCGATAGGTCTGCCCTCATGATCGGATATGGCCTTGGGGTGTAATTGACCACAATTGTTAGAGTGGATCGCGAGCCGATTTAGAACGGGTTCTGGACCACCGGCTCGGCGTGCTCGAGGCGGTGGTCGATGTCGACCGCCCGTTCGTCGCGGTATCGGTCGAGATTCCAGCGGTCGCGGTCCCAGAGGGCGCAACCGGCCGCGGAGGCGAGCAGCAAGAGCACGGCTGCCAGGAAGAATCGGCGGCGGTTAGAATGGAGGCGGCGGGACAACGGCGTGACTCTGCAACGGCTGCCAAAAAAGCGACGGAGTTTGGCAGATTCGAGCTAAATCGGCAAGCGATGTTCGCAGCCGTTCCCAATACGTCTGACCTCCGACCTCCGACCTCTCCCATGCTCGATATTCTTGTGATAGCGCCGCATCCGGATGATGCCGAGCTGGGCATGGCGGGCGCCATTTTGAAATTCAAGAAGGAAGGGCGGCGGGTCGGCGTGCTGGATCTGACGAGCGGCGAGCCGACGCCGCACGGGTCGCTGGAGATTCGGGCCCGCGAAACGGCGGCCGCCACCAAGATACTGGGCCTCGATTGGCGCGCGAACCTCGAGTTGCCCAATCGTGCGTTGGAGGCGACGATCGAGAACCGCGCGAAGCTGGCCGGCGTGATCCGCCGCGAGCGCCCGCGGTGGCTGTTCGCGCCGTACTGGATCGACGCGCACCCGGATCACGTGGCGGCGACGCAACTCGTCGAGGCGGCCCGCTTCTGGGCCAAGCTCACCAAGAGCGACCTCGCAGGCGAGCCGCACCACCCGCAGCGGATTTACAATTACTACTGCGTCCACTTGAAAATGGCGGCCCAGCCCGACTTCGTGCTCGATATCACGGGCGAATGGAACGAGAAGCTGGCGGCCATCCGCTGCTACGAGAGCCAGTTCATCACCGGCCGCCGGGCCGACCCGCCCACGTTCCTGGACCAACTCCGCGACGAAGCGGCCTACTGGGGCAAAGCGATCGGCGTGCAATATGGCGAGCCATTCACCTGCCGGGAACCGATCGGGCTCTCAACGATGAGCGGCCTGATTTAACTGGGGCTGTCCGGGAATTCAAAATTCCGATGAATCTGTAGGGAACGCCCTCCGCGGCGTTCCGTGACCTTGCGTTCGACCGACGGAACGGCACAGAGGCCGTTCCCTACAGAGATTGATTCCCGGATACCCTCATTCTAATTAGAATTGGTTTCAAAAACCGCGAGAACGAATTGGACGCTAGCCACCCAGAGGGTAGCGCGCCGGCTGATCGGATCAGCCGCGGGGCGATAGCCCCCGGTTTTGACGCGTTCGGCTGACGGCGACGAGCAGCCATGTTCCGAGCAGGAGCATTGTCGCGGCGGACGGCTCGGGAGCGGCGGGTCGAGCGTTTGCCGAACCTGAGGCCGCGCCGCTGCCGCTCGTTGCGCCGA
>CAZHIV010000080.1:0-2532 GCA_964532675.1 uncultured Planctomycetaceae bacterium | reverse complement strand
CGATTTATTACAAGCAGCTGGCCCGCGGCACCTTCGAGATTCCAGCGCCGCAGGATCCGAATTCACCCGTCGTCCAAATCCGTGCCAGCGAATTGTCCATGCTTTTGGACGGCATCGAGTTGCAGGGACGCAAGCGGCGGCAGCGTTACCAGCGTCCTGCTTGAGAGGCCTGCGCGCAGCGATTGACAAACACACGGAAAAACGCGGCAAGTTTTTTCCAAAAAAGAGACTTGCGCGATCCTCGGGCATCGATTATGTTCAGCGGCGATTCAGGAATTTCGGTTGCCGCAGGATGCCTTTCATGTCGGCCCACAAAGACGCCCCCCCGACTTCTTTCCCGCCAGACGTCGCTGCTTGCCACGCGATGCTGGAGGGCATCCTGCAGTCGCTGGCCGAGAAGGACCAGCGGATCGGCGAGCTGGAAGAGATCGTGGACACGTTGATCCGCCAGCGGTATGGCCCCAAGAGCGAACGCTACGATCCCCGTCAGCTCGCCCTGTTGGACCTACAGGCCGAAGATGATTCTTCGACGGCCCAGCCGCCGTGCGAGGAGGACGCGTCTCTGCCAGCGCCGCGGCGTCGTGGCGGCACCGGCCGCCGCCGTCTGGATCCGGGTGCCCGCCGCGTCGAGCGGCTTCACCGCCTGGACGAAGATCAGAAGCAGTGCCCCAAGTGCGGCAGTGTGCTGACCATCGCGGTGGTGGAAGGCAAGCTCTGCTGGGCCTATCAACCGGCGGAGATTTTTGGCGTTCAACACCTGCACGAGAAGGGCTTTTGCAACTGCTGCCATGAACACGTGGAGCTGGCCGACGCGCCGCCGGCCATGATCGAGAAAGGGGCGGCCGACGCCAGCCTGCTGGCTCACTTGACGACCAGCAAGCAGGGGGATCATTTGCCCCTGTATCGTTACGAAGAGATCAGCCTCCGTCATGGCTGGTGGATCCCCCGCAGCACGCAAGCGGGCTGGCTGTACCAGACGGCCGTCACGGCGGTGATTCTGTACGCCTGGATGGCCAGCCGCATCCTGCAAGGAAAGCTGATCGGCACGGATGCGACGGGCGTTCCCGTCTTGGAGCCGGGAGCCGGCCAAGTCCGCAAGGGAGCCATCTGGACCTATTGCGGGCAGCGGGAGGTCTGCCCGTACCTGATCTATGATTACTGGCCCACCGCCGAAGGGGAAGCGCCGCGGCGGTTTCTCCAGGGCTACGAGGGTTACTTGCAGGCAGATGCCGCCAGCGTCTTCGATCAAATCTTTCTCCAGGGGCCGGTGTTGGAGGTCGCCTGCGCGGCCCACATGCGCCGTTACTTTTACAAGGCGCGGCACGCTGCGCCGATCGAAGCGCACCGGGCGTTGGGCTATTTTCGCCAACTGTACCTGCTGGAGCGCGAACTGGCGGATCTTGCCGACGAGGACCGCCGCGCGCAGCGTCGGCTGCGCGCCTTGCCGCTGTTGGAGGAATTCAAGTCTTGGCTCGATGCCCTTGCGCCGAGTGTGGTGCCCAAGACGGAAATCGCCGCGGCCGTCGGCTACGCGCTCAACCAGTGGGAGGCACTGGTCCGCTACTGCGACGAAGGCTGGCTGCTGATCGACAACACCCGCAGCGAGCGGGCGCTGCGTCCGATCGCCATTGGCCGCAGCAACTGGATGTTCTTCGGCAGCGACGGCGGCGGCCACACCGGCGCGATCCTGTACTCGCTGGTTGCCTCCTGCAAGGCGAACCGCGTCCATCCGTATCACTATTTGGAAGATGTTTACACTCGGCTGCCCGTGATCCGCCAGCACGCGTCGCTGTTGCCGCTGCTGCAACAGGCGTGTGCCGAGGTTCGCTTCGCCGATGGCACGCAGCCGAACCTGGCCGCGCCGCAGTCGCCAATCGATTGCCTGCGCGCACTCAAAAATCATCCCCGGCCGCTGATCGAGCGGATGCGCGACCCTTCAATACTTGAGCCGGTTGTCGTGGACGAGCTCACCGCACTGCTCCCCGACCGCTGGCACGACGCGCATCCGCAGTTCCATTTGGAGATCAACCGCAAAACGCGGCTGGTCGGCGAAGCCGCCTGATCGGCGCGGCACCACCCCCCGGCGGCAGCTCTCCAATACCAGATGCAGTTCGTAGAACGCTTACGTTACGTGCGGCGGTCGCGCTCACCGCGGGCGCGAAGCGACTTGCCGCGATATCGAATTGACTTCTGATACAGGCTGAGATTCGGACGTCTGGCGATTGTCCGAATCAAAGTGACTCGCCACTCCGGAAAGTGGTGGCACATCGGTCGACGGGGCAATTGCAACTGCTCGCGCGGATGCCGAACCGAACAGACGCAACTACTCGTCTTGCGAAGCCTGGGATTGATGTTCGCCGCCGATCGGATCAGGCAGTACGCGTCTTTCCAGTACCAATCCCAGGTCATTGATCCTGGCGTGCAGCGTGCTGCGGGAGATGCCGAGCAACTGTGCAGCCTGCGTCTGGTTTCCACCGACGTGGTCCAACAGGATACGCAAAAGAGTCCGGTCCACATCAGAATGCACCTTGC
>CAZHIV010000079.1:0-3147 GCA_964532675.1 uncultured Planctomycetaceae bacterium | reverse complement strand
GCGCATTGAGGTCCACCAGCTTCTTGAGCCGGTTGTTGCGGTTGATGATGCGGCGATAGAGATCATTGAGATCGCTGGTCGCGAAGTTGCCGCTGTCCAAAAGCACGAGCGGGCGCAGATCGGGCGGAATCACCGGAATGACGTCGAGCACCATCCACTCTGGCTTGTTGTCCGAGTCGCGGATGGCTTCGACCGTTTTCAGGCGGTTGATGAGGTCCTTGGCCTTTTGCTTGGAGCCGGTCTCCTTCAACTCCTCGCGCAACACTTGGGACAACTTCACTAAGTCGAGCTGTTGCAGCAGCTTGCGGACTGCTTCGGCGCCCATCGAGGCCTCGAAAGCGTTCTCGCCAAATTGATCGCGAGCCTGGCGAAATTCCTCTTCGGTCAAGAGTTGCTGCGGCTTGAGCGTCGTGTCGCCGGCGTTGATGACCACGTAGTCCTGGAAGTAGATGATCTTTTCCAGGCTCGTGGTCTTCATCGCCAAGAGACTGCCCAAGCGGCTGGGCATGGCCTTGAAAAACCAGATGTGCACCACGGGCGCGGCCAGCTCGATGTGGCCCATCCGCTTGCGGCGGACGCGGCTGTGCGTGACCTTCACGCCGCAGCGGTCGCAGATCATGCCCTTGTACTTCATGCCGCGGTACTTGCCGCAGGCGCATTCCCAGTCCTTCTCGGGGCCGAAGATCCGCTCGCAGAACAAGCCGTCCTTCTCCGGGCGATAGGTGCGGTAGTTGATCGTCTCCGGCTTCTTCACTTCGCCGAACGACCAGCTGCGGATATCGTGCGGCCGGGCCAAACTGATCTTGACCGCCGCGTAGTCGTTGATGCGATCGTAACTGGCGGTATCGAGAATGTTGCTCATATCTCTTCACTCACTTGGCGGAGGAAAATGCAAAATGCAAAATGTTCAATGCAAAATGCAAAATGAAGACACGTACTATTTCGGCTGTTGACTTTTCTTTCGAATCCCTTTGGCAGTGGCGATGGATTGGCCAATGATCCTAGCCAATTGGTCTGACTCGTCGATCAAATCCTCGAGCCGGGTGGGGGGCAGTAAACTGCGTCGCGCCGTTAGCCGCAGCCAAGCGCGCGACTCACGCACTTCCTTCAGACAAACTCGCATCTTGTGGATAAAGTCTCGCCTGCTTTCGGCGGCACATGCTTCCTCATAGTTGCCCAAAGGCGATGTGCCACTTCGCAAGAGTTGGTCTGCGATCCGCCGCCCCAAGCGGGTATCCGGTAGCGCCTCGATGACACCTACCACGCGATCTGCGAAGTCTAGAAACCGTTCGCCCAGGTCGAATGGCTTACCGAACCGCTCTCCAACGGAGACGCGTTGCGGCAAGCTTGGCGCAGTCTCCGCATTTTGCATTTTGCATTGAACATTTTGCATTTTGCATTTCCCCGATCAAATCCGTCGTTTTTCGAGCTGCATGTTGAGTCCCAGGCCGCGGATTTCGTTGGTCAGCACGTCGAAGCTGGCCGGGGTGCCGGCTTCGAGGGTGTTTTCGCCTTTGACCATCGATTCGTAAATCTTGGTGCGGCCCTCGACGTCGTCGCTCTTCACGGTCAATAGCTCCTGCAGGATGTAGGCGGCGCCGTAGGCTTCCAGGGCCCAGACTTCCATCTCGCCGAACCGCTGGCCGCCGAAGCGGGCCTTGCCGCCCAGCGGCTGCTGCGTGATGAGCGAGTAGGGGCCTGTGCTGCGGGCGTGGACCTTGTCGTCCACCAGGTGGTGCAGCTTGAGCATGTAGATGTAGCCGACGGTGGTCTCCTGCTCGAAGGGCTCGCCGGTGCGGCCGTCGTGCAGGCGGGCCTTGCCGTGCCTGGGGAGGCCGGCTTCCGCCAAAGCGTCGTTGATGTGCGATTCGTCCGCGCCGTCGAACACGGGCGTGATCGCGCGGAAGCCGAGCTTCGCACCGGCCCAGCCAAGGTGCGTCTCGAGAATCTGGCCGACGTTCATCCGGCTCGGCACGCCGAGCGGGTTGAGCATGATTTGCACGGGCGTGCCGTCCTCCAGGAACGGCATGTCCTCGACGGGCAGAATCTTCGAGATGACGCCCTTGTTGCCGTGCCGGCCGGCCATCTTGTCGCCGACCGAGATCACCCGTTTCGTGGCGATGTAGACCTTCACCATCTGCAGCACGCCACTGCGGAGCTCGTCGCCGCGCTTCATCGAGTTGAGCCGGCGGTCGCGGGTGTCGATCGCCTCCTCGACGTTCGGCCAGAGCTGCTTGTACACGCGCTCGGCGTCTTTCTTCCGCTGCGGGCTGCGCAGATCGAGCGAATCGATCTTGAACGTCTGGGCGCGCTCGGCGACGTAGCCTGGGTCCTGGTCGTGGACCAGCGGGTTGCCGTCCTCGTCGGTCACCTTGCGGCCGATGATCTTCTCGACCTCGATGATCAATTCGCCGAACACGGATGCAATCTGCTCGTTGCCTTCCTTCTCGGCCGCTTTGAGCGAGCGCTCGAACTCCTTCCGCTGATCTTCCGTGAGGCTCATGCGGCGGCTGAATCGTTGCGTGTCGATGACGATGCCCTCGACGCCGGAGGGCACTTCGAGCGAATCGTTCTTCACGTCTTCGCCGGCGCGGCCGAAGATGGCGTGCAGCAGCTTCTCTTCCGGCGTCAGCTCGGTCTTGCTCTTGGGCGAGACCTTGCCCACGAGGATGTCGCCCGGGTGCACGTAGGTTCCGATCTGCACGATGCCGCTCTCGTCCAGGTTGCGGAGCATTTTCTCGCTGACGTTGGGAATGTCGCGGGTGAACTCCTCGCGGCCGAGCTTCGTCTCGCGGATTTCCACGTCGAACTCCTCGATGTGGAGCGACGTGTAGGTATCGTTCTTCACCAGCTCCTCGCTGATGATGATGGCGTCCTCGAAATTGAAGCCGTCCCAGGCCATGAAGCCCACCAGCACGTTGCGGCCCAAGGCCAATTCGCCCTTGAAGGTGGCGGCGCCGTCGGCGATCACGTCCCCCTTTTCCACCTTTTGACCCACTTCGACCATGGGCCGCTGGTTTTGGCAGGTTCGCTCGTTCAGGCCGACGAACTTCCGCAACCGATGCACTTCGGGGCCAATTTCGATCCGCTCGGCATCGGCGTAGGTCACGGTGCCCTTGTGGCCGGCGCGGACGATCATGCCCGAGT
>CAZHIV010000078.1:0-10425 GCA_964532675.1 uncultured Planctomycetaceae bacterium | reverse complement strand
GCCGTAAATCATCGGGATCACCGAGACGCGGACGTCGATCTCGCGCCCCGAAACGCGGAGCTTGATCCGCCCGTCCTGCGGCAGCCGCTTCTCGGCGATGTTGAGCCGGGCCATGATCTTGAGTCGGCTGATGATGGCGGCCTGGAAGCGGTTGATCTCCGGCGGCACCGGCTGCGGGTGGAGCATGCCGTCGATCCGGTAGCGGACCTTGATGCCGGCGGCCTGCGACTCGATGTGCACGTCGCTGGCGCGGGAGTCGATCGCCTCGATGAGGATTTCATTCACCAGGCGAATGACGGACGCTTCCTGGGCTTCTTCGGAAAGTTCGGAGTCGACGTCGATCTCGTCGAGCAGCTGGATGTCCTCTTCCTCCTGCAGGGCCAGGAGGTCGTCGATCGTTTCGCTGCCCACGCCGAGGTGTGCCTTGATTTGCCGGGCAATCTGCTCGCGCTGGGCGAGCACCGGCTCGATGGTGAGGCCGGTCGTCGCGCTGAGCTCGTCGAGCGGGTAGAGGTCGAACGGGTCGCTGGTGGCCACGCGGAGCGTGCCGTTCTCGCGCTGCAAGGGGAACAGCGCGTGGCGGTGGATCAGCTTGAGCGGGAAGCCCCGCAGGAGCGACAGGTCGATTTGCTGCTGCTCCAGGTCGACAAAGGGGATGCCGACTTCGTCGCCCAGGGCGCGGAGGGCGGCCTCCTCGCTCACGAGGCCGACGTCCACCGCGGCGACGTCGAGCCGGGTGGCCTGCGGCCGATCGAGCCGGAGCTGGGAAAGCTGCTCGGCCGACAGGAGGCCGCGCTTCACGAGGATGGCGCCTGCTTCCATGGGGTGTTCCGGGGTGAAAAAGGCGGGTAGGAGTCGAAGTCCATTATGAGGCGCGCGCGGTCGAGCGGCAAACCGGTGGCACGAATTGCGATGTTAGGAGTTCTCAGCCGCAACCCAACGGGTTGCCGGCTGCGGACGCGTCGCCAACTCTCCAGCGACCCATTGGGTCGCGGCTAGCTGCTGTCTCTAATGGGTCCGGTTCCTGCATCCTCGTTGAGAAACCGGCTTGCTGCCAGCCACCATTCTGCCTAAAGTAATACACAAAGCGGGTTTACGTTCATCACCTGCAAGCGCGAGATGCGGCCATGGATCCAGCCGAATTGATGCAACTGGCCATCGAGAAGTGCCGCCAGGGGATTGCCGCCGGGCAGAGCCCGTTCGGCTGCGCGATCGCCCGGGACGGCAGCCTGCTGTCGTGCTCGCACAATACGGTGGTGCTGACGACCGACATCACGGCCCACGCCGAAGTGAACGCCATCCGCGAAGCGTGCCGGGCGGTGGGCGATATTTTCCTGGACGGCTCGATCGTGGCCACCACCTGCGAGCCGTGCCCGATGTGCATGGCCGCGCTGCATTGGGCCCGCGTGGATACCGTTTATTACGGCGCGACGATCGAGGACGCCGACGCGGCGGGCTTCAACGAGTTGCAGCTTCCCGCCCAGGAGCTGCTGCGCCTGGGCAAGAGCCCGCTGAAGCTGGTGCCGCAGCTGCTGCCGGCCGAGTGCCGGCAACTGTTCGCCGAATGGAAGGCGAATCCGCAGAGGGTTGTGTATTAGAAAGGTCGTGAGTACGTGAGTAAGTGAGTAGGTGAGTAAGTATTCGCCCTGGCCCCCTACTCATTTACTCACCGACTCACTTACTCCCACTCCCATGGTCACCAAAGTTGAAATCGCCGCCGATTGGCTTACCCGCTACACGGGGATGCCCTTGGACCGGTTCGGGCCGTTCGTGCTGCTGACCAACTTTCGCGATTACGTGCAGCGGTTCGCGGCCCGGTTCAGTTGCGATATCTACGGCGACAATCGGCCGATGCAGGCCTCCACGAACGACGCCGGGCTGACGATCATCAATTTCGGCATCGGCTCGCCCAACGCGGCCACGGTGATGGACCTGCTCACCGCCTATCATCCGGAGGCCGTGCTGTTTCTGGGCAAATGCGGCGGGCTCAAGCACGCCACGGAGATCGGGCATTTCATCCTGCCGATCGGGGCGATTCGCGGCGAAGGGACGTCCGACGACTACCTGCCGCCCTTGGTGCCGGCGCTGCCGTCGTTCAAGCTGCACAAGTTCGTGTCGCAGAAGCTCGTGGAGCGGGGGCTCGATTACCGCACGGGTGTCATCTACACGACCAACCGCCGCGTGTGGGAGCACGACCTGAAGTTCCGCGAACAGCTCCAGGAGTACACGCCGATCGGCATCGATATGGAGACGGCGACGATCTTCGTGGTCGGCCACAAGAACCAGATCGCCCGGGGGGCCCTCTTGCTGGTTTCCGACAAGCCGCTGGCCCCCGAAGGCGTGAAAACCAGCGAAAGCGACGCCCGCGTGAGCCGCGATTGGTCGGACGTGCACCTCTCGATCGGCATCGACTCGCTCACCGAGATCGGCGAGAAGGGCGAGATGATCAAGCATTTTCAGTATTAGTGCTCCGTCAGAGCCCAGCCGGGAGAGGGTGGCGAAGGCTGTGAGATGCCCCGTATGTCGCTGTTTTTTGGGAATTTGTCGATTTTTCGAGTTTTTTTGCTCTAGCGACTAGCATCTTTGCGAAATCGGTGTAGCATGATCTGCAGGTTCACTTGATCACCAACGATGGATGTGCCGGCACCAAAATCGGGGCCGGCCCGTTGGCGGCAGCCAGGCGATTGAACAGTCGATGTGTGGAGGATGAAACTAATGAGATTGACCAAAGTAAGAGCGTTTCTTGGTGCTACTGCCGTGTTGGCGTTCGCCGTTCTAGTTTCCGATGCGAACGGCGCTTATGTGGTTGGCGAGACTTTCAGCTATCCGGACGGAGATTTGGTCCCTAACGATCCGCCCGTCGGACTCGCCTGGAACGCCCACAGCGGCGCCGGCAGCTTGCCGGTCCAGGTGAGCAGCGGCACGATTTCGCTCGCGCAGGGCAGCGGCTCGCGGGAAGACGTGAATGCACCGTTTCAGACCGGACCGATTGGGGATGGCGATGTAATGTATTCCGGCTTTGATTTGACAGTTCCCGATCCGGGTGCCGCCATCACGAACACTTACTTCGCACACTTCCTGGAAGGCACGTCGAGCTTTGCCGCCCGCGTTTGGATCACGGCGCCGACCACCAGCGGTTACCGGTTGGCCTTGAGCAACGACAGCAGCATCACGGATGGTGACGGCGAGGCGTTTACCGGCGATCTGGCCTTCGGCTCAACGTACCGCGTCGTTACGAAATACGATTTCGATAATGCGAATTCCATGCTGTGGATCGATCCGGTCAACGAAGCGAGTGCGTCGATCAGTGCCACGGATCCCGGCTTCAGCGACAACGTCGAGGCATACGCATTCCGTCAGGCGGCCGGCAACACCATTCAGATAATCGATTGCCTGTCGGTGGCCACGACATTTGACGAGGCCATGGTCTGCATTCCCGAACCGAGCACGGTCGCGCTGATGGTGCTGGCCTTGGGTTTGGTGGGTCTCGGCCGCCGGTCGACTCGCTAAGCGTACCGGTTACGCCAGTTAAGGCAACGAGCAGTTACTCGCCGCGTCCGCCAAGGGGTGGGCGCGGCGATTTTTTGTTTTGTACTGCGCGGTGCGGCAGAAATCCGGGTGCGGAAATAGACGGCCGGCCGGTCGGTACGCTATCCTGAAAACGGCCGCCGCCCGCCCCCGGCGCGGCCACGCAAGCCCGTTACATTTCCGGTGCGCCGCTCCACCTGCCGTCGACAGCCGGCCCGAAAGGTATTTGTTGTGATGCCAATCCGCTCGATGCTCTTTAGCCATGCCCTGGCGCAGGCGCTTCTGTTCCTCATCGCCCCTTCCGCCTCGGCCGACGACGCCATTCCCCTGCGGATCGTCACGTTCAATGCCGAGTTCCTTACCGCCCCGGACGTGCGGCAAGGCAACATTCAGAACTACCGCTTCGAGTACGGCCGCACGCAGCACCTGGAGCGCGTGGCTCACCTCATCGAGACGCTCAACCCGGACGTCTTCAACCTGGTCGAGGTCATCTCCAAGGAAGCGGTCGATCAGCTCGTAAAAATCCTGCACGAAAAGGGCCTCACCGATTTTCGCGGCTACCACGTCGACTCGAACGATACCTACACCGCGCTCGACGTGGCCCTGATCACCCGGTATCCGCCCGATGTCGTCGACGGCCGGCCGATCCGCACGATTTTCTCCGGGGGCGACGACCCCACCTGGCGGCAGAGCTTCGAGTATCGCGGCCGCGACGGGCAGATGCGCCGCGGCACGACGTCGATCTCCCGCAACGCGCTGTACTTCATCACGATCGGCGATTACAAGCTGGGCTTCCTCGGGCTGCATCTCAAAAGTAATCCGCAGGACGACTACTCCAACGCTAAGCGGATGGGCGAGGTGGCCGTGGCCCAGCGCATCCTGCGGGGCGAGATCATCAAGCGGGGCTACCTGCCGATCGTGCTGGGCGACCTGAACGACTACGACCCCGACGTGCCGGATCGCGACACGAAGCGGGAGACGTCCACCACGGCCCTGCGGGACCTGAAGGATTTCGATTCGCAGCGCGCCGGGCCGGAGCTGGTGAACGTGGCCGAGCGAATGCCGCGGCAGGCCGACCGCTATACGTCGCACTGGGACTGGAACGAGAACCGGGCCCACGACCCGGCCGACGTGTACACGATGATCGACCACATCCTCCTGGCCAAGGAGTTGATGCCGCACGTCACCCGGGCGTTCATCTGCCACACGGTGTCGGTCGACACGTCGGACCATTACCCGGTGGTGGTGGATTTGAAGTTTCCCGCGCGCGACGCCGCAGTCGCCCGCGATGCGGCCGCCGACCGACGCCGATAGTATTCACCACAGAGACACAGAGGGCACGGAGGAAGAGCAACGCAAGCAAATTGAAGAATGATCCATGCAAAGTGAAAACTGGGGTCGCCACACTGCATTTTGCATTGAGCATCCTCTGAATTTCTTCTCCGTGTTCTCTGTGACTCTGTGGTGAAATAATCGCTTGCCCCTTTGAGAACGATCTTGCCCGACTCGGTTGTCCAACTGATCGACCACGCGGTGCTGCAGCCGACGCAGTCGGATGCCGACGTGCGCGCCGCCTGCGCGTTGTGCGCGGAGCTGGGCACGGCAAGCGTGTGCGTGAAGCCGTCGCACGTGGCGCTGGCGGTGGAGTGTTTGGGGTCGCATAGCGACCCCTCCCCTAGCCCCTCCCCAGAGCGGGGAGGGGGACCAAGGCAGCGAGGGGGAGGGGAAGTCGTGGTCAGCACGGTGATTGGGTTTCCGCACGGGGGAACGACGACGGAGACGAAGGTGGCCGAGACGGAGCTGGCCTGCCGGCAGGGCGCGCGGGAAGTGGACATGGTCGTCAACGTCGGCAAGGTCCTCTCCGGCGACTGGGAGTACGTGGAGCAGGATATTCGCGCAGTGGTTCAGGCGGCCCGCCTGAACGGCGCGATCACGAAGGTCATCTTCGAAACGGGCCTCTTGCCCGACGACGCGACGAAGATCCGCCTCTGCCAGATCAGCGAGTCGGCCGGGGCGGCGTTCGTGAAAACGTCCACCGGCTTCGGCTACGTAAAAGGCGCGGGCGGCACGCTCGTCGCCACCGGCGCCACGGAGCACAACGTGCGCCTGATGCGCGAACATTGCACGGCGGCCGTCGAGGTGAAGGCCTCCGGCGGCATCCGCACCTACGACGACGCCCGCCGCTTCGTCGAGCTCGGCGCCACGCGCCTCGGCACGAGCGGCACGAAGGAAATCGCCGCCGGGCAGGACGCCGGACACGCCGGTAGTAAATCAGATTATTAACCACAAAGAACGCAAAGAGCACGAAGGGAATAAGCTGCCGTTTGGAACGGTCATTTTGAAGTTAGAGCCTTTAAGAAATTGAACCGCCAAGAACGCAAAGTACGCCAAGCCAGATAACAAGCCGATGTATTCCTCTTGGCGAACTCTGCGTTCTTGGCGGTTTCATCCCAATCGTTAGGCGCTCTTAGTTTTGCGAAGCTTGGAGCCTCCTTCTGATCTAATTGTCTTTGTGTTCTTCGTGTCCTTCGTGGTTTCTCCCTATGCTCGAGCTTTACGACCAGATCGAAGCGGCGGCCGCGGCGGTGCGGCAGGCCTGGAGCGAGACGCCGCACGCGGGCATTGTCCTCGGCACCGGTCTTGGCGGGCTCGTGAACGACGTCGCGATCGAAGCCGCGCTCGATTACGAGGCGATCCCCCATTTTCCGAAGTCGACGGCGGTGGGGCACCGCGGCCGGCTGGTGTGCGGCCGGCTGGAGGGCGTGCCGGTCGTGGCGATGGAGGGCCGCTTCCATCAATACGAAGGCTATCCGCTCAAGCAGATCACGCTGCCGGTGCGGGTCATGAAGCGGCTCGGCGCAAAGCTGCTCGTCGTCTCGCAGGCGGTGGGAGGCATGAATCCCCACTACCGGCCGGGCGACGTGATGATCATCGACGACCACATCAACCTGATGGGCGACAACCCGCTGGTGGGCATTAACGACGACCGGCTCGGCCCGCGGTTCCCCGACATGTCGCGGCCGTACGATCCGGAGCTGATCGACAAGGGCCTGGAGATTGCCCGGCAGCACAATTTCGTGGCCCACCGCGGCGTGACGGTGGCCGTCACGGGGCCGAACCTCGAGACCCGCGCCGAGTACCGTTTCCTGCGCAACATCGGCGCCGACGTAGTCGGCATGTCCACCATCCCGGAGGCGATCGTGGCCGTCCACTGCGGCCTGCGGACCTTCGGCCTGTCGGTCGTCACCGACATGTGCTTCCCGGACGCGCTGGAGCCGGCAAACGTCGAGCAGATCATCGCCACCGCCCACACGGCCGAGCCGAAGCTCCGCGCGCTGGTCTGCGGCGTGCTGAAGTACGATGCCGCTAGACAAAGTAAATAGTTGGAGTGTCTCACGCCAAGGCGCCAAGGCGCCAAGGGGAGATTAACCACGAAGAACACAGAGTACACGAAGTTGTAAGTGAAGCATTATCGTTTAGAGGGTTTATACTTCGTGTCCTTCGTGCCTTGGTGGTTTACTTCATTCCTCTTTGCGCCTTAGCGCCTTTGCGTGAGCATTCCCCGCGATTTGGTAGCGTATAGAATCGTGCATGCGAATTGCTGAGATCTATCGGTCGATCCAGGGCGAAGGGCTGCTGACGGGCGTGCCGAGCGTGTTCGTGCGCGCGAGCGGGTGCAACTTGCGGTGCTGGTTCTGCGACACGCCGTTCACCTCCTGGCGGCCGGAGGGGCGCGACATGAGCGTCGACGAGATCGTCGCCCAGGTCGAAGAGTGGCTCGTGCCGCACGCCGTGGTGACCGGCGGCGAGCCGATGCTGTTCGCCGAATTGATTCCGCTGTGCGACCGCTTGCGCCAGATCGGGCGGCACGTGACGATCGAGACGGCCGGCACGCTGTACCTGCCCGTGGCGTGCGACCTGATGTCGATCAGCCCGAAATTCGCGAGCTCCGCGCCGCCGGCCCGGGCGGAGCGGCGATGGCACCGCCGGCACGAGCGCGAGCGGCACCGGCCCGAGGTCGTTCGCCAGCTCGTGGCGGAGTACGATTACCAGTTGAAATTCGTGATCGACGCGCCCGCCGACCTGGCGGAGGTGAGCCGCTACCTGGCCGAATTCCCGCAGGTCAGTCGCGAGCGCGTCCTCTTGATGCCGCAGGGAGTCGACCAGGACCAGCTCGACGCGCGGGCCGAGTGGCTGCGGCCGTTCTGCGAGAGCGAGCGATTGGTGTTCTGCCCGCGCAAGCAAATCGAGTGGTTCGGTCCGGTCCGCGGCACGTGACCATAAAGCCGCGACCGTTGGTCGCGGGTTGTGGCGCAGAGCGCATTGCGGCGCGATGCGCGTTGCGGGCTCAGAGCATGACCCGTTTTCCGCGACCGGCGGTCGCGGCTTTATGCATGTCGCCAGTTCGTTACATCACTGCCAGCCTGCGGCACTATCGGCGGATTCACGTGGCGGTGGCCCTGGGCGTCGCCGTGGCGACCGCGGTGCTCACCGGCGCGCTGTTGGTCGGCGACTCGGTGCGCGGCAGCCTCCGCGACCTCACCCTCCAGCGGCTGGGTCAAATCGATTCGGCGCTCGTGGCCCCGCACCTGTTCCGCGCCGCGTTGGCCGACGAGCTGGCCGCCGACGCCGGTTTTCAACAGCACTTCACGTCCGCCGAGCCGGCCATCCTCCTCGGCGGCACGCTGCAGTCGGGAAGCGGCGCCGACCTGCGCCGCGCGACGCAGATTTCCGTCGTCGGCTGCCGGCCGACGTTCTGGTCGCTGGGGCAGGGCGGCCCGCGGCTGCCGCTCGAGGCCGACGAAGTGGCGCTCACCGCGCCCGTGGCCCGCGAGCTGGGCGTCTCTGCGGGAGACGAGGTGCTGCTGCGAATCCCCGCCGCCGGCGCGATCCCCGCCGACAGCCCGCTGGGCGAAAAGAGCGATACGTCGCTGAGCCGCCGGCTGCGGGTGGCGGCCGTTCTGCCGCCGGAAGGACTGGCCCGGTTCGGACTGGTGCCCAGCCAGCACCTGCCGCGGAATGCTTTCCTGCCGCTCGACGCGCTGCAAGAGCTGATCGACGAACCGGGCCAGGCGAACGCGGTTTTAGTTGCAACCGATCGGCCCAATCGCGCGGCAGACGAACCGGCCCAGCGGGCGCTCAGCGAGGCGTTTCATCCGCGGTTGGAGGATTACGGCGTGCGCGTGAAGCGGTTCACCACGCCGACCGAGTACGTGCAAATCTCCGCCGGCCAGTTGGTGCTGCCGGAGGCGGTAGTCCGCGCGGCGGAGCGGGCGTTCGGCGACGCGTCGCCGCAGCCGGCCGTCACCTACCTGGCCAACACGCTGACTATTTCACAACTCCCTCCCCGCTGTGGGTAGGGTAGGGTTGGGGAAGAAGCCGTTAGCGACTCGCAGCGAAAAATCCCGTACTCGACGATCACCGGCGTCGATTCGACCGCCGAGCTGGGTCCGCTCCTGGACGAAGCGGGCCGGCCGATCGCGCTGGCCGACGACGAGATCGCCCTCAACCGCTGGGCCGCCGACGACTTGCGGGCGCAGCTCGGCGACCGGATCACGGTCACGTATTACGAGCCGGAGAGCACGCACGGCCGGCTTCGCGAGCACCAGCCGCCGCCGACTTTCACGCTGCGGGCGATCGTCGAGCACGAAACGGCACGCGGCCAGCCGACGCCGGCCGCCGACCCGCATCTTACGCCCGAGTTGCCGGGCGTCACCGACCAGGCGTCGATCAGCGATTGGGATTTGCCGTTCGAGCTGGTCGAAAAGATCCGTCCGCAGGACGAGGATTATTGGGACCAGCACCGCACGACGCCCAAGGCGTTCGTGTCACTCGCCACGGCGAAGCGCCTGTGGTCGAGCCGTTGGGGAACGATCAGCTTGCTGCGCGTGCCGAGTGAGGGCGACGCGAATCGTATTGCTTACCGACTCCTAACGGCCCTCGATCCGGCGGCCCTGGGCATGACGTTCATGCCGGTGAAAGAGCTCGGTTTAACGGCCTCCAGCGGCACGACGCCGTTCGGCGCGCTGTTCCTCGGATTCAGCTTCTTCCTGATCGCGGCGGCGGTGATGCTGATCGCGCTGTTGTTTCAGCTCGGCATCCAGCAGCGGGCCGGCGAGCTGGGCACGCTGGCCGCGGTGGGCATCGGGAAGAAGCGCATCGCCCGGCTCCTGGGCCGCGAGGGGCTGTTGGTCGCTGCGATCGGCGCTGTGACCGGCGTGTTACTCGGTGTCGCTTTTGCGTGGGCGATGGTCTTCGGCCTGCGGACGTGGTGGGTGGCGGCGATCGCCACGCCGTTTTTGGAATTGCACCTGACGTGGCCCAGCGTGGTAATCGGGCTGCTGTCCGGGCTGGCCGTCTCCTGGCTCACCATCCGCATCTGCATCGCCCGGCTCGTGCGCCAGCCCGCCGGCCGACTGCTTACCGGCGCCACAGCCGGCGAGCTACGCTCGCCGGGCCGCGTGCGCCGACGCGCACTGTGGCCTGTACTCCGCATAGTGCTCGTCCTGCTGATCGCCGCGCTGATCGTTCTCGGATTCCGGCTCCGGGGCGAGTCCCAAGCCGGTGTCTTTTTCGGCAGCGGCGCGGCGGTGCTGGTGCTGCTGCTGGGCGAAGTGCGGCACGCACTGCGTCAGGCGCGGCGAACCGCTCGCGTGGCAAACCGTTTTTCGTTGTGGCGCTTATCCGCGCTAAACACGGCGCGAAACGCCGGCCGCAGCACGCTCACGATCGGCCTCGTGGCGGCCGCCAGTTTTCTCATCGTGGCCATCAGCGCGTTTCGCCTGGAGACCGGCGAGGCCGGCACCGGCGGCTTCGAGCTGATCGCCACCAGCGACCTGCCGATTCACTACGATCTCAACACGGCCGACGGCCGGCTGGAACTCGGGTTCTCCGACG
>CAZHIV010000077.1:0-5759 GCA_964532675.1 uncultured Planctomycetaceae bacterium | reverse complement strand
ATCCTGGTCAATTCCTACGGCCAGCCGCTGTTGGCGGATTTCAATATCTCGTCGCAGCCGGTGGGCAGCCCCTCCCCCGGCACCTCGCCAACGCGGGGAGAGGAAAGCGGAGGCGGCGACGAGATGTTTGGCGGCACGTTTGCCTACATGGCGCCCGAGCATTTGGACGCCTTCAACCCCGCCGAACCGACCGGTCCCGAGGGGGTCACGGAACGATCCGACCTGTATTCGCTCGGCTTGGTGCTGCAGCAGCTGCTCGACGGCCGCGTGAGTTTTCCGCTGGCGCAGCGCAAGGCGGACATGGTCGAGACGCTGCGCGCGATGGCGGAGGAGCGGCGCAGCCGGCGGCCCCGTGTGGCGGCCGGTCCGCCGGGGGCGGACAAGACGCTCATGCGCACGATCGCCCGCTGTTTGGAGCCGAACGCCGCCGACCGCTTTGCCAGCGGGGCCGAGCTGGCCGAGCAGCTCGACGGCTGCCGGCGGCTGCGGCAGGCCGAGCGACAACTGCCGCCGATTCCCGCGCCGCTCGCGCCGGTGCTGCGCCGGCCCCTGCTGTGGCTGATCGTGCTCGTGGTGCTGCCGCACCTGGCCGGCAGCGCCGTGAACATCACGTACAATGCCACGCAGATCGTCGGCCAGCTTACCGAAGCGCAGCAGGACCTCTTCGCGCGATTGGTCGTTGCCTACAACGCGGTTATTTATCCGGCGGCGATCGCGCTGCTGGTGCTCACGGTGCGGCCGATTTGGAAATGCTGGAACGCGCTGGCCGAAGATGAACCGCTCGAGGAGGGCCAGGTGGAGGAAGTGCGGCGGAAGGCATTGCGGCTGCCGAGGTGGATCGCGGCGCTGGCGGCCTTCGGCTGGTTTCCCGGCGGGCTCTTGTTTCCGCTGTCGATCGCCGTGCTGGAGCCGCCGCTGGAGGCGCGCATCTTTGCCCACTTCATTGCGTCGTTCTGCCTGTCGGGCTTGATCGCGTTGGCCTATTCGCTGTGCGGCGTGCAATTCGTCGTGTTGCGGGTCCTGTATCCGGGAATGTGGCGCAATGCGCGCGGCTTCGGCGCGAAAGCCGATCGTGAGCTGGAGCCCGTCGGCAGACGCTTGGGGTGGATTCAAGCGCTGGCCGGCTCGATTCCGCTGGTGGCGGCCGTGCTCTTGATGCTCGTGCTGGGCGCCGACGAGGACAACACGACGTTTCGTTTGCTGGTGACGGCGATGATTTTTCTCGGGATGCTCGGCTTCCTCGTCACCAGCGCCGCGACGCGCGGCTTGTCGCAGGTGATCGTCGCGCTGGCGAGCACGAAGGCGTGAGGCGGGTGAGAAGCCGCTTACGGTTTAGCGCTAAGCCGCAAGCGGAAACCCAGCATCGACTGACGAGAATCGGCGTTAAGAGCCTATCCCAGAACCGTCGGGGACTGGCTCATTTTGCGGAGTCTTCGGAGCAAAATGTGCCTGTCCCCCTTCCGCAGACGGTTCTGGGATAGGCTCTAAGTCGCGCTGCCGGTTGTCGCATCGATCCAGTTGGTGAGGTCCTGGAAATACGGCACCGGATCGGGCTCGAATTCGAGCGTGTGGGCCGCGTTCGGGTACTCGATGAGCGTGCGCTGGACGGCGGCACACCGGCGGAAATAGGCGGCGGTGCGGCGATTGTTGATTATGCGGTCGCGGCCGGCGAGCATCACCAGCAGCGGCATGTGCAAGCGCGGCGCCGCCTGACGCGCATAGCGCGTGAGGCGGCGGTCTGCGCGCGCCGCGCGCCAGGTAATTTCGCGAATCGCGAGCGGGTCGCGGGCGACGAAGTCGAGCCACAAGGGCGTATCGGTGAACAAGGCCGGCCGGCGGAGCGGTATTCGCACGCGGCGTTGCTGCATGCGATCCGTGGGGGGCACCTTCAGTAGGGAGCGTTTTAAGAGGCCCGGCTCGTAAGGCGAATAGAGCCCCGGGCAAAGAAGTGCCAGGCCGCGCATCAGGCCCGGATCGCGGCGGGCGACGGCGGCGGCCAGCTTGCCGCCCCAGCTGATGCCGCAAAGCACCACCGGCTGAGCGCCGCGGATGCGTGCAAGGTATATCGCGACATCGTCGAGCCACGTCTGCCAGCGATCGACGTCGCCCGGCTGCTGGCGGTTGAGGCCCGATCCGCGGCGATCGAGAAAATGGGCTTCGAAGCCGGCGCATGCCAGGTGTTGGCAACTGCGCGTGTACCAGCCGCCGTGGCTGGTGACGCCGTGGAGAAAAACAACTTTGGCCCGCAACGAGTTGGTCGTCTCAAAAACGCGCACGGCCAGCCGGCGGCCGCCGGCGGCCTCGTAGAAATCGATTCTGGGCGGGGGCGATGTCAATCGGTAGCTGTGGTCGCAAGACGTGAGGCCCAGTTTCAAAACCATGGATGTTTGCAGCTCAGTGGCACAGGCCGCTGGCCTGTGCCACAGTTTTGCAGTTTTCTGCACCGGCTAGCAGCCGGTGCCACTGGTTTCAAAACGGGTTCTAGGCCCAAAACGTGCCGCGCCGAAATATTCGCTCGCCGACGCGGCTATCCCATCTTAGCATCCGCAATCGGGAACTTCTGCTGCTGACGCGCGACCTTTTGCAGGACCGAATCGTTCACGGTGACGCCCAGGCCGGGCCGCGTGATGGCCGGGGCGCGGCCACCGTAGCCGAAAGTGATGTCCTCGTTGGTCAGAAGCGGATCGAATAGATGGCGGTCGTAGGACCCTTCGAGGTAGCGGATGCCCGCGACGGAAGAGGCCCACTGGCGTCCCGCGGCCGAGAGCAGGCCCGATTCGCCCGGATGGCAGCCGAGCTGGTAGCCGAGGCCGGCCGAATGGGCGAGCGCCGCCAGCCGCAGGCTGGCCAGGAAACCGCCGCACTTCGACAGGCGGATGTTGAAGAGGTCGCACCACCGGCCGGCGATGGCCGCTTCGGCATCGCGCAAACTCGTGAGCGATTCGTCGAGCATCACGTTCACGCCGAGCCGTTCGCGCAGCTCGGCGAGCGCGGCGACTTCCGCGTGCGGCACCGGTTGCTCGATGCAGCGGACGTCGAACTGTTTGAGCGGCCCGATTTTCTCCGGCAGCTCGTCGGCATGCCAGGCTTCATTTGCGTCGAGGCGCAGGTCCACGCGCGGGCCCAGCCAGCGGCGGGTCGTCCGCAGCCGGGCTACGTCGTCGTCGCCGGCGGCGCCGACCTTCACTTTGCAGTGACGGAAGCCGTAAATCCGCCGGGCGAGCGCTTTGCGCCGCAGGCCGCGACAGCCCGCATCGATTACGGCACTGTAGCGGACGACCGATTGCGTCGCGAGAATCGGACGCGCCGGCTCGAAGTGCCGCGCAACGGCACTGAGCGGTTCCGCGAAGTGCCGGCCGAAGGCGTCCAGAATGCTCAATTCCACCGCGCAGCGAAGCGCGTTGCCGTAGCAGCCGCGCGGATCGTCGCGATCGACTGTGGGCGCGAAGGACTCGCACAGTCGCACGACGTCGGGCCATACGCTACAGTCGGCCGAGAGCTGCTCGGCGACGCTCGTGCGGGCAAGCTGCTCCAGGCAGCCGGCGGGCGTCTCGCCGGTAACGTAAGGCCGCGGCACGCCTTCGCCCCAGCCGACGGTGCCGCCCTCCAGCTCGCACCGCAGCAACACATTCTCGCTTTCGGCGCGCTCCGCCGAGGCGTGGCGGAACGCCCGCTTGAACGGCAGGCGAACGATGTGCGCGGTGAGGTTGCGAATGCGCATGACGGTCAACCGGTGGCCGCCACGGTCGCTTCTCGCGTGGAGGTTATTCCGGTCGCGTAATCGAGAGCGGCGAGGATGCCGTCGCGGAAATCGACGCGCGGCTGGTAGCCGAGGACGCGATTCGCCTTGGCGATCGAGAAGTCGAGATTCAGCGTCATGAACTTGATCTGGGCGCGAGTCAGGAATGGGGGCGTCTCGCGGCCGCGGAGGCGGGCGATCGTCTCGATCGGCCCGACGAGCAAGCGGCCCAACCGCTCGGGCACGTGTCGCGGGTGGGGTTTGTCCAGGTAGTCGGCGATGGTGTTGATGAACTCTTCGCGCGTCACGAGCCGCTCGTCGCGGATGTTGAACGTCTCCCCCTCGATGCCGGGTTTTTCGATCGCCAGCAGGATGGCATCGCACAGATTTTCGACGGCCGTGTTGTTGAGCACGCGGTCGCCGCGGCCGAGGAACTTCATTTTGCCGTCGCGGATCTTTTCGATGATCCGCGGCAGGGCGTGCCGGTCGCCGGGCCCGTAGATGAAGCCGGGCCGCAGGATGACGGCCGGCAATGCGTGATCGCGCACGTGCCGCTGGAGGACGAGCTCGGCTTCGGCCTTGGTTTGCGTGTAGCCGTCCAGGCCGGCCGGATCGGGCGGCACCGTTTCGTCGGTGCCGTAATGATGCCGCGCCGGGTAGACGCCCAGCGAGCTGACCTGGATCCAGCGCCGCAAGCGGCCGTTGCGCTCGGCGGCGTACAGCATGTGCTCGAGCGCCACGACGTTGATCGCGCGATATTTCTCCGCCGGCCCCCAATCGCCGACCTGGGCGGCGGCATGCACGACCACGTCGGCGTCGGCCAGCGCGGCCGGCAGCGACTCCCGATCCGCCAGGTCGCCCTCGACGAATCGCACCCCCAACTCGCCGAGCGCGCCGCGGTTCGAGCCGCGGCGGACCATCGCTTGCACGTCGTAACCGGCCTCGACGGCCAGCCGCGCCAGATGGCGGCCCACCAGGCCGGTCGCGCCGGTGATCAGTACCTTCGTACCCGGCATGATGCGAAGCTTCGTGAAAGAGCGAGAGGCGTCAGGAAGCGGCGGCCGATCCGGTCATCGAGCCGCCGAATGCGGCCGGTCTCCATGGTAGCCCAGACCGGTGGGGCGCGAAAGCCGGCTTGGGCTGCGGACCGGCAACGCGCTCGACAAACGCCAGATCGCTGACCAGGCAAGGGTGCTTGTACTGCTCGAAGTTGCCGCGTCGGTCGGTCTTTTCGTGCCGCAGCGCTTTCCAGGCGCCGAGGGGCACCTCGCGAACCTCGACGGGCAGCAGCCGGCCGCTGCTCGTTTTGGAGGCGTATTCCTCGTTGAGCCGCTCGAGGTTTGCCTGGACGTGGGCCGCCAGTTCCTGCGCCCGCCCCCGGTGGGCGCCTCGCTCGACGAGCAGCACGTAGCGCGGGTGGCCCTCCATCACCGGTGCCAGCGTAAAAACTTCGATCGGCAGGCGCAGGTCGCGGAAGCTCTTTTCCACGGCCCGAACGGCCTGATGCTCGCTCAGCTTCTCGCCCGTCAGGCTGGAGAAGCTCTTGCCCTTGCTCAGGAATTCGATCAGCGGCGCCTGGCCTTCGTAGCCGACGCAGCGAACGATGTCGTGGATGTCGTATCGATACAGCCCGCCGGAGGTCGTCATCAGGATGAAATAGTCCTGGCCGACTTCCAACTCGTGGGCTTCGAGCACGGTCGGCTGCATGCTGCCATGCTCGGCGACGGGGATGAACTCGAAGTAATGGTGGTAGAAATCGAGCATTCCGGCGGTGGTGCCGTCGGCCAACGGGATGCTCATGCGGCCCTCGCTGGCCGAGAGTCCGTGGTCGCGCACGGCGGCCGGACCGTACAGCTCCGCGAGCTGCGGCAGAAACACGCCGACCGATCCGCCGGTCCAGACGGCCAGCACCCTCAGCTTCGGCCAGGCGTCCTTGGGCACGAGGGCCCCGTGCCGCTCGATGAGCCGTTCCAGGTGGCGGGCGCGGGCCGGGTCGCGCCGGCGGATGCGGCGGGCCAGG
>CAZHIV010000076.1:0-6704 GCA_964532675.1 uncultured Planctomycetaceae bacterium | reverse complement strand
ACGGAACAACTTTCCATCGTGGCGATTTGGAACAGCCCGGCCGCCGCCCAGTCGTTACAACCGGCACAGACTAACGGCCCGCTTCCAGGAACTGATCCGCCGGACCGCGTGCACGTCGCTCCCGCAAATACCGCACGCCACCACCCGAACCAGCACGTCCCGCGAACTGATGGATGGCAGGTCCATCGAGACGAGTTCGAGCCGGCGGTAATCGGTAAGTAGGAGCGCTTGCATGTGGTTGGACAGAAGGGGAGAGGGGGCGATTGGGAGAGGGGGAGATTCATTAACCAAGGTTGTCGTCGAGTCTCCCTGTCTCCCCCTCTCCCTTTCTCCCCCTCTATGGGATGGCGCAAGAATAACTTCGGCAATCTCTACGCCGAAGGCGTTACACTCCGAAGCCCAGAGTCGTCGCGAAGCGGCGCACTCTGGGAACAAGCGATCATGAATCGTTTACGCCGCAGGCGTTACACACCCCAAGAAGGAAGCGGTCACCGTCCAGGTCGAGCTGGAGGGCGACTTTTCGCCCAAGACCGCGTCGATCGAGCTCGTGGCGCCTGGTTCGCTGCGGGCGCATAACTCGCTCGACGACCCCAACAACGTGGCGCCAAAGACCGGCGTCGTCCGCCTCACCGAACGCCGGCTGACGTTCGAGCTGCCCGCTTACTCCGTCGCGGTCGTGCGGGCGAACTGAACATGGGTGGGATTCTCATGAGAACTCTAGCGTAATGCTTGCTTTTTTCGGTCTCGCGCGGTCGAATGATTAATAGCGAGACAATTGTGCTGGCCAGCCAGGTCGTTGATTGGCATTATCGGGGTTGAATAAATGAAGGCAAACTGTTCGTGTCCAAGCGTCGTTCGGGCTGCTGCTTTGTTGGCACTGTTGTTATTCGTCTGTGCCACGTCGTTCCACGCGGGATTCGCGGTTGGGTCGAACGATTTGGGCTTCACGCCGCCGGGTCCGCCTGACTGGTCGGGCGAGGGTGGACCACCGCCGTTCGTGGGCTTCACGCCGCCGGGTCCGCCTACCTGGTCGGACGAGGGTGGACCACCGCCGTTCGTGGGCTTCACGCCGCCGGATCCCACTCCTTCGGCTGATGACGAGGGCGAACCCCCGTCGTTTTTGGGCTTCACGCCGCCGGGTCCGCCTAACTGGTCGGACGAGGGTGGACCTCCGCCGTTCGTGGGCTTCACGCCGCCGGATCCCACTCCTTCGCCTGACGAGGGCGAACCACCGCCGTTTTTGGGCTTCACGCCGCCGGGTCCGCCTGACTGGTCGGACGAGGGTGGACCACCGCCGTTCGCGTTGGAATTTGCGCCTGAAAATTCGGCGCTTATTTCGAGCGACATTAGCCAATACCTTCTTGGTGTAAATCCGCTCCTCAACGGTACGCCTTCTCTATCACCACAAGCCTTCGCCGTTCCCGAACCTGCGTCGGTGTTATTGCTGGCCCTGGGTGTCGGCCTATTGTGCGGCATACGCCGTCGAGTAGTAGTAAGCTGATGACATGCGGTCATTGGCTGTGAAAAGGAAGGCGTTCTTATCGCGCGCTGACTTTTCACGTAGCAGCTGGCCCAGCATTATGTCGTTCGAAGGCTGGCTGTTGTGCTAACACGCGTGCGCATTGCGCCACCACCGCGCGACGAGGTTACGCACCGGAGACGCACTTCGAAGCTGACCACCCCTTAGCACCTAACTGCCGCCGTCTGTCCGCAAGGCCTTGAGTGTCGCGCGTGCGGCGGCGGCGGCCTGGGGCGGGAGCTGGGCCGCGGCCAAATCTTGCTCGTCGGCGGCGGCGAGACGCTCGAGCGATGCGATGACGAGCGACAGGTCGGCATCGGGATTCTGCTCGGCCAGCTGTTCGGCGGCCGTGAGCGCGGTTTGGACGATCGCGCTGCGATGGAGCACGCGCGTTTGAGAATCGGCCGGCTGCGTCTCGTCCGCCATTTGCTCGAGATCGAGCATCTCGGCCAGCGTTTCGGCGGCGCGCTCGTTGCCGCGGTGCGCCAGGGCGATGGCGGCGTTGTAGCGCGTGTCGAGGTGGGGATCGTCGACCATGACCTCGAGCTGCTCGATGGCGGCCGGCGTGCCGAGGTGGCCCAGCGCGTACGCTGTCTGAAAACGGATGGCCGGATCTTCGTCGGAGGCCAGCGCGATCAGCGCGGGTTCGAGCTCCGGATGGGCGAGCTCCTGCGGCGGGTCGAGCCGGCGGAGGTTGTAGATCCGCACGGCGATGGCCTGCAGGGCGGCGTCGCGGACCGCGGCCTCGCGCGGGTCGCGACTGGTGCGGGCTGCCGTAAGCAGCACGCCGATCCCACCCTGCACCTCAAACTCGCCCAGCGCGTGCGCCAGGTACTTGCGGAACTCGACCTCGTCGTCGGCCATGTCGCCGGCCTCGGTCTCGCGCTCAAGTATCCGCGCTACGTGGGCGGCGGCGTCCGGGTTCCGCTTGAAATCGGCAAACCGCTCGTTGCGCAATACGTCGGCCAGCTCGCTGGCGCGCTGCCAGCGGGCGATGGTCGGCCCGTGCTCCAGGACCTGGATGATCTTTTCCGGCGAGGTGCGCCGCACGAGCGAATTGATGGCCAGCCAGACGCCGAGGATCACGGCCACGATCAGGGCCGGCACGACGAACAGTTGAATAATGAACCCGGCGGACGGCGGCTCGACCGGCGGCAGGAATTCGTCGCCCGCCGGCGGGCGGGACTGATCGGTTGGCGGTTCTTCCCCCTGGAAACGAGCGTCGTTCATCGTGCGGAGCGGTTCGTGAAGTTTTGGCCAGACTGAAACCGAAAAAAACTCTCACGCAGAGGCGCAGAGATCGCAGAGGATTGACTTTTGCCACGAAGAACACGAAGAGCACAAAGGTAGAGACGCCTATTGCATTTCATCTTCGTGTTCTTTGTGGCCTTCGTGGTTCATGAAAAGTGCTCTGCGAACTCTGCGCCTCTGCGTGAGCTGTTTCTTTAACAGGATTTGTAGTAGATACAAGAATTGCAGGTTGTTTTGTCCAGTTTCTCACGTGGAGTGGATGATCGTCAACCGACGGCGGACCTAAACGGCAAGCGGCAAGCGAAACCGCAACCGGTGGGTCACCGGGGGGTGGTCATTCGATGCCGCGATTGAATCGGGGGTTGTGTGCGATCTTGCCAGTGGGCGGCGTGGTGTGGGACAACAGAAACGATGCAAAGGCTTAATCTAACGCTGCCGACGCCGGCCGAGAACCTCGCGCTCGACGAGGCGCTGCTCGATTGGGCCGAGGAAGAAAACGACGAATGGGAATTCGTGCGGCTGTGGGAATCGCCCGCACCGATCGTCGTGGTGGGCCGCTCGACGCGGGTGGGCCGGGAGGTTCACGAATCGACCTGCCGCGAGCTGGGCATTCCGATCCTGCGGCGCTCGAGCGGCGGGGCAGCCATTGTCGCCGGGCCCGGTTGTCTCATGTACGGCCTGGTCCTGAGCTACAAACTGCGGCCGGAGTTGAAGGATATTGGCCGCGCGCACGCGCACGTGCTGGGCCGGCTGGCGGCTTCGCTGAAGCGGCTCGGCCTTCCCGTGGCGCATGCCGGGACGAGCGACTTAACCTTGGCGGCAGGCAGTGGTGCGGGCGAGCCGCCGGCACCACCAAGATTAAAGTTTTCCGGCAACAGCTTGCGGGCCAAGCGGAGTCATTTGCTCTACCATGGCACGTTGCTGTACGGCTTCGATCTGCCGCTGATCGGCGCCTGCCTGCGGATGCCGCCGCGCGTGCCGGATTACCGCGCGGGCCGGGCGCACAGGGAGTTCGTCGTGAATTTGCCGATCGCGCGGCAGGCGCTCGTCGAGGCCGTCGACGCCACGTGGCTGGCAGGAGGAACGGCACCCGGCTGGCCGCGCGAGCGGGTGGCGCGCCTGGTGACCGAGCGGTTTGGCTGCGAGAGCTGGAACTTTGAGTTTCGGTAGCGCTAAGCCGCACGCGGCGATTCGCGCGGGGGCGGTACGGAAACTTGGTTGTGAAATGCTACGGATCGGATTTTCGCCGCCGCTTGCGGCGGCGGCGGTCGGACTGGGCGCGGCGCTCGGTGCCTTCGGCTTTCGGCTCGGCGTCCTCGTGCAATTCCGAATCGCTTCGCCGCGGCTGTTCGCGGCGGTCGGCATCCGCATCGCGCTTTTCGATGAGGTGCTGAAGCTCCGGCGGCACGGGTAACTGTTCACTCATACGAGTACCTCGCCAAATATCCATTAATCCTGGTCGGTAATGATCTCGACGTCTTCCAACGGCCAGTCGGTCAGCTCGGGCATGGGCAGCACTTCTTCGCGGATTGTCGGCGCGGCCCGATGGAAGCTGGGCGCGTGGGGCGGAAGGTCGCCGGGGCCGTCCACGAAGCTCTGCTCGGGCAGTGGGTAAGGCGGAACGGCGTATCGCGGACCCAGGTTGTGGTAGTAGCCCCGCGGCCGGCGGCGTTTGTGCAGCGGGTTGAGCGGCTTGTAGACGCGCTTGCCGTCCGGCAGCACGGCGTCCCAGGGCCGATCGGTGCGGCACAGCGGCCCGTGGAACAGGGGCACGCCCGCCTTCACCAATTCGCCCTGCTCGAATGCCGCCCACTCGCAGTCGAAAGGCTGAATCCGCGGCACCAAGGCAATGATGATTTCGACCCGCGACTTGGTCACTTCGGAGCGGCGGAACAGCCAGCCGACGCCCTTCACGTCGCCGAGGTAGGGCACCTTCGACTGCGTGATCGAGTCGGACTCCTTGATCAAGCCGCCGATAACCATCCCCTGCCCGTCGGCCAGCATCACGTCGGTTTCCAGCTCGGTCTTCGTGGTATCTGGGGGGAGTTCGGGCGACTCCCGTTCTCCGGCCGCGGAAATCTCCGGCGCTACGTGGAGCAGCACGCGACCGTCTCGCGTGATTCGCGGTGTGATTCGCAGAATCACACCCGTTTCGATGGAGCCTGCGCCTTGCTGGCTGCTGGTCTCCGTCGTAGTAGTCTGCGTGTAGTACAGCGTCTCGCCGACCTGGATGCGGGCTTCCTGCTCGTTGAGCACCAGGACCTTGGGCGAGCCGAGCGTTTTGGCGTCCGTGGTAGTCTGTAGCGCTTCGATAACGCCGCCCAGGTCGCCGCCTTCGAGCGTAGCCAGAAATGCCTGCGGGGCGGCCGCATTCGCGAAGCCGGTCGTGCTTAAATTCAGGTCCGAGCTGGAGAGCCGCAAGATGGCGTCCAGGTTCACGCCCCAGCGGCACGTGTCGTCCAGATTCACTTGCAGCACGTGGGCCTCGATGAGCACTTGCCGCGGCGGCTGGTCCACCTGGTGGATGTAGTCGGCGATCCGCGCGAGCGACGGGGGCAGGTCTTCCACGATGATTCGCTCCTGCGTCAAGCGGTTGTCCATCCGGTCGCTGCTGTGGACCGATACCTTGCCGATGGGGGACAAGAAGCCGGAGATCGCCTCGGCGATCATGGCAGCGGAGGCAAAGTCCAGGTCGAACACCTGGATTTGCCGCCCCTGCACATCGGCCGGCAGGTTGGCCGCGTTCGTCAGCGACGTGATGAGAATGATGTCGTTCTGCCTGACCCAGGTGTAGTTTGCCACGGAGAGGATGGCAGTGAGCGCCTGTTCGAGCGGCACGTCGCGCAGCGTGATCGAGATCAGCGCGTCGATATCGTTCGAAGCGACGATATTCAGGTGTTGGGTCTGCGCTAAAAGGGCCAGCACGCGGCTCAGCGAAGCATCGCGCACGACGAGCGTAATGCGGCCATCCTTGGACTCGCGGAGCTGCACGTTGCCGGTTGCATCGCCGGCCAGGGGGAGCTTGCCCTCCAGCCGGGGCGGCGGCAAGGTTTCGTCTGATGTCGGCTCTGCATCGCGGGGCCGGGTGGTTTGCGCATTTCGCGCTCGCGGCGCGTCGAGCGGTGAGGTTTGGTGCGGTTCCTGGGCGGATGGCTGTCGAACCGCGCCCCCTTGAACGGCCGCCGCCGCTTCCTCGAACAGCTCGCGCAGGACCGAGGTCTGCCCCCGAACGCCGCCGGCCAGCGGGAGCAGCAGCGCCAAGGCACCGACGAGCGGCGCCATCCGCTTGAGACTTCGCGATCGAGAGCTCATTCGAGAGCCTTCCTTTCGACGCGCACGCCGTCCGGCTCGATCGCCGTCACGATGAATCCGTTGATTTCGTCGCCCACGTGGATCGTGCGGTCGCCGACAAGGGCCACGTATTCGTCGCGCAGATTGATGATTACGTGAACGCCCCGCTGCTGCAGCTCTTCCAGTCGCCGCTGCATCTGCTCCACCGCGTCGGCCAATTGCTGCGCCTGCAGAGCTGCATCAGACGGATCGCCCCCTTCGGCCAGCTGCGGATCGATGATGGCTCGCGGCGGCTTCGGAAACGCGGCCGGCAACGCGAACGGGTCGTAGGCGATCACCTCCGACAGCTTCGGCTGTGGCCAGCGGGCCGCGTCGAGCTCCGCCAGCGCGTGGTGCCAGCCGCTGTCGCCATGCTGGTCGGCGGCGGTAGACTGGGAGGCGCTTGCGGGCGCCGACGGCAACCGAGGCCGCCGGCGATTCTTACTCGCCAGCGAAGAGGTTGTGTCGCCCACATCGGACGCTCCGTATTGGAGATACAGCACGCCCAACAGCGCCACGGCCAAAAGGCCGATGAGCACGGCCTTGCCGCGTGTCAGGCCGGCTTGCTGCAGCGTTGTTTTCGTCTCAGCCACGGCGCCCCTCC
>CAZHIV010000075.1:0-4053 GCA_964532675.1 uncultured Planctomycetaceae bacterium | reverse complement strand
ATGCGTCAACACCGCGGGATGTCCCGCCGCTTGTGCATGTCTGATATTTTCTGCTAGTTCGGGATACTGACGGGCACCAATTCGAAGCTCGCCCACAACATTGTCGGACGCACTGCCAAACCGTACGCCGCCTAATCCCCCGCTGGACAAAGTCGCCGTGTCAAAATGCAGTTCTAGCCCACCAAGGTTGCGAGCGAGCGTACGGCCGCCAGTGCTCACATTCTGACGCGCACTGTTCACCGCGTCCAGGATCGCATTGCCAGTTCTGGCGGCGACCCTGGATTGTCCTAGTAAAAGTCCCGCTGGATGAAGGTTGATCGGATCGGTCGCTTGATCGACCAAGAGTTCGAACTTCCACCTGTCGGGATCAGTACGCAAGTCATACGGCTGATCCGCACTTCCGATGCCATGAATCATTTCATAATGCGCACCGCCCCGACTCCGTTGGCCGTGCTCGTCCATGATAGTCAGCGCGTCAGTTAGAATCATCTGGCTCTGCACGTAGGTGCGCATCGCCGCATCGACGGCGTTTCGTGGCGGGCCTTCGATTTGTTGCTGCATGGCGCGGTATCGATCGTCCTCCGGATGTCGGCCTGTCCGTTCGGCGGCTCGAATTGCTGCGCCTTGACGCGCCCATTCCGCCTCCAGCGCGCGACTCTGAGGAGTTTCCCTCATGGAGGCCGGCGGCAATAGAGACAGACCCGCCGCCGCAAAGTTGACTCCCGCTCCAATTGCGGCCTTTGCTACCGGCGACATGAGCGTACTTGCCGTGTTGTACAATGTGTTGCCGATCACAGTGCCGAGCGATTCCCGGGTGTTCCCACCGCCGAAGCTGGTGGGGTTGCCGCTGAGCGCCGGCAGCGTGTCGAACGGTTTGAGAGTCTTTAATCCCGTGGGGTCGGTGTAGGTTACCGGATTGTTGGCGGCGTAGCGGTAGAGGTTGGGGTCGCCGGCGGCGAAGGCGGCGGGATCTTCGCTCAAAAAGCGGCCGGTGGCGGGGTCGTACCAGCGGGCGCGGTGGTTCGAGAGGCCGGTGGCCTCGTCGCGCTCGCGGCCTTGGAAGTGGAAGAGCTGGTCGATCGCTTCGGCGTGCGTGGCGGAGACGGCACAGAATTGCCGGATTCGCCGAAATAAACGTCGCGAGCGGTTTTGCCGAAGGATCCAAAATTCGATGCGGTTCCAAATGGTGACGTTGTCGCCGATCATCCCTTGGCGATCAAGTAACCACTGAACTGTTTTATGTCATGTTCTTTGCGCGATCGATCTCAATTTCCGCCAACATCTCCTGGAGCCGTACGTATGGCAGGTTGTACTTCTTTCCTACGTCAATGAGCGCTCTCAACGTGGCGACCATGAAACGCGCCGTCAATTCTTCATGACTGGCGTGCTGTAGTTCATGCGTGTCCAACTCGATCGCGAGCGCTATTTCTCCATCGTTTTCATCGATACCTAAATAATGCGGTTCAGTTTCGTTCCGTAGTCCAAATCGAAGCATCAAACCAATCCATTGAAAAGGCGCTCTCTTTAGAAAGTCGACCGAGTTCATCACCTCCTCAATTCTATCGCGCACTTCCGTTCCAACAGTGGCCGTGTGACGATTGCACTTGGCTTGGGTTAGAGAAGCGCCACCCAGGACTAGCTTTCGATTATGTGACATGATTCGCCTACCGATTCGTCCTATTCCCTGGAAGCGTGTCATCACCAAATAATCGGCGAAACGTATCAATAAATCGGGTTTCATATTCTCGGGCCGAACGTTTGTCCGGTAGAGTTTTTCGGACTTCTGAATAGTAGAAGTCGCCGGTTTCTTTTATCTTCTGTCGGGCCTGAGCCTCGCCACGAATCGAAACTCCGTCAGACTTCCTCACACCTTGCATGCTTTCACCAATTTTGTGTGTCCCTTGCGGTCCGCGCACCGCATAAACATGCGTGTCGCCGACGTAATCGAGAGAGTTTCCATGAATCGGTTTACTTGGAGCAGATGCACTCCGAACCTTAACGCCCGTCGTCGCTAAGGCTGCCGCGGTGAGGCCGGTTACGCCGGCCTGATCGCCGAGAGCTCGGCTTGTCTCCAGCGTAGGATCATGAATGTAATTCTTGGTCGTCTCGTATAGATTATACTGGACTACGCCTTTTGTGTACTCCTTGGCCACAAAGCCGACGTTTTGCACGTACGAGGCTCCTGGCCGGGCGTCGAGACCGCGGATGATCTGCGACGCGGCAGGCTGCTGCAGCAGTGTCGGGTCGTGGAATGCTGCCGCCGTCGTCAGGGCATCCACCTGCCAGGCGGCCGGCTCGACGGCAAAGCCGTAGGCCGTATTGACTAGTCGATCGGCTGCCAGCGCAGCCTCCGCCCGGAATGCCTGGCCAGAAGTACCATGTCTCACCGCAGCTTCTGCGTATTCAAGGGCTAGTCGGTCATTCTCCTGCCGGGCTGCGCCCGACTGGATGTATTGCTGAGTGATACCGCCGGTAGGAAGCCAGGCCGGCTGCCGGGGTGTGGACGTCGCTCCGAAAGCGAGGTTTTGGTAGTAGTCGAACGACTGCGGCGCGGTGAGTTGCCGCAGCGATTGGTCAGCCGTGGGTACGTTGTAGCTGGGAGCCGCGTAGCTGACGGTCGAATACGGGTTGACCGCGCCCAGCGCTGAGAGCGTGTTGTATGGCTTGAGTGTTTTTAACCCCGTGGGGTCGGTGTACGTTACCGGGTTGTTATTAGCGTAGCGGTAGAGATTTACGTCGGCCGCGATGGGGTCTTCGCTCAAAAAGCGGCCCGTGTCGGGGTCGTACCACCGCGCGCCGTGGAGTTGCAAGCCGCTAGTCTCATCGCGCTCTTGACCTGTGTAATGGAATAGTTGGTCGACGGCTTCGGCGTGCGCCGAGCTTACGTCGTTGCCTGCGCTATCAAAGAACTGCTCGCCTTTGAGCTGGCCGAAGGAGTCGTAGTCGGTGTGCTTGCGGAGCGTGCCGGTTGAGTCTACCACGTCCCGTATCGTGCCCTGGTGGTCGGCCAGGAGCCAGAGGACCTCGTCGCTCACCCGCTGGCCCGCGTTGTCGGCGAAGACCTCGTCGACCAGGACCTGGTCGACCTGCGGGCCGTGCAGGTAGCGGTGGGTCAGCACAGGCGGGCCGCCTGGGTTACTGTCGAACGTCATCGACAACTCGCCCTCACCCCGCCCTCTCCCGGAGGGAGAGGGAGCTGAAGAGTAGACGAAGTATTCGCCCGTGGCGGAGGCGGCGCCCGCGCCGTCGGGGTCGTGGACGCGCTCCACACGGCGGCCTTGGGCGTCGTAGGTGTAGCTGGTGCTCGCCGCCGCGGCGCCGGGCGCGCCCTCGGTGAGGCGGACGTTGCGGAAGTAGATTTCGCCGTCCTGGCTGGCGCCGTCGTCGTCGCTGACGAAGATGAAGCGGTTGAAGGTGGCGCCGACATCGTAGGCCCCGGCATAGTCGGCCAGCCGAATCTCGTAGTGCTGCCAGCCGCCGACGTAGCTCTCGCCGGGCGAGAGGCCGACCAGGCCGCCCGTGGTCTCGGTGCCGGCCAGTTGGAAGTAGCGGGTGGGGTTGTCGTAGCCGTTGTCGTTATCGAGCCCGATGCCGGCGATCTCCGGCACCTGCGGGCTGTAGAAGTCGAACGACAGGACCGTGTCGGCCGTGAGGGAAAGTGGAGAAGGCAGGCCAAGGGACGAGAAGAGGACCTTCTTCCAGGCGTTGTCCGAGATGTGCACCGTCTTGCCGCTCTCCTCGACGGCCACCGTGCCCGGCCCGTGGTTGTCCTGGCCGGAATATTGCGTGAACGACGCCGCGCTGGGAAAGACCACCGCCGGCGGCAGCGACACGGTCTGGACCTCGGTCAGCCGATTGCGATGGTCCCAGGTGTAAAGCGTGGCCTCGCCCGTCGACTTGTCGGTCCGCCGCGTGAGATTGCCTTCCGCGTCGTACTCGTAATAGTAGCCGCCGTCGTCCGCCAGGCGGTTGGCCAGACCGATTGTATGGGGTGGCGACGTGTAGTTGTAGCTCCCTCGCAGCACGCGGTTGCCGTTGTCGTCGTATTCAAAC
>CAZHIV010000074.1:0-3711 GCA_964532675.1 uncultured Planctomycetaceae bacterium | reverse complement strand
TGGTCGGCGTCCTGTCGAACCACGAATCCCGCCATGGCGAGGATGCCGGTGGTTTCGGCATCCTCATGCCCTGCGACGTGGAGGCGGCAGAGGCACGCACCGACTTCGAGAAGCTGCGTGTAGCTGCCACACCGTCGCTGGACACTGCCGCCAATACCTGGAGCGACATGTGCGTAGCCCGCTGGAAGAAGGAAGAGGAAGCGCAAGCCGCGGCGGCAAAAGCGGCGGAGAAACCGGCCAAACAGCCTGTGTCCCCAGCGGAGCGGCCATCCACGTCAAAGCCTCGTCGCAAGGCTGGCCGGAAGAAAAGCGTCGCCTAATTCGTGCGACCAAGTAGTCGGTCATCAAGTTGCAAATCTGCATCTTGATCTTGCGGACGAACCACTTGCGCGATGGGCAGACTGAAGCGCTGTTACACCTTACAACTCAACAATCTACAGGAGACCTACATGAAGATTCTTTTCATCAACAACGATGGGTCCGGCTTCGCGGACTACGTCGACGTCCAGCACGGCACCACGGTGCAGGAGCTTTTCGAGCGCGAGATGCGCAGCGCCAAGTCCGAAGACTATCTCATCCGCGTCAACCGCCAGCCGGTGCCGCGCGACCAGGTCCTCACCGACGGGGACAGGGTGTCGTTCACTCCCACCAAGATCGAGGGCGCGCGCTGCTGACCTCGCGCGATCGGGCTCGCGTCATCTGAGACCCAAGGCAGGCTGCTGAGTCCATTCGGCTCGGCAGCCTGCCTTTTCTTTTTGCGCCTCGAAGGAACTACACATGCCTGAGATCAATAAACCGCTGATGCGGCTGGCCGTGGCCATCCATGCCCAGCTTTCGGCCTCCAGCAGCCGGGCGCGGCTGGTGGATTTACCCACGACCTCCTGGAACCGCTGCCAGGAGCTCGTACGACAGATCCGCCGTGCGGAACTCCGCGGCTGGCACCTGGCGGCCGCCCAGCTCATGACGGACCTGCGGCACGCGGCTTCATCTATTGAATCCGAATTGACCGCGATGCGGCGCGAGCTGCCGCCCCTCACGGCGACCCAGCATATGGCCAAGACCAGTGAAATCTACCGGGACCTCGTTGCCCTGGGTGCAGAGTTCGACGAGACGGATTTCGACCTGCGGGGCCGCTGGCTGAGTGTGACCACCGAGCCGATCGAGCTGGAACGCATTTACCTGGGGCCGTTCGAGATCCGGCTCGACTGGGGCCGGATCCCGGCTGGCGACCGGCCAGCCTACCGCGTCATCGCCACCGATCCCCACCCGGCCGAGTCCCGCGACAACGTTCCGCACCCACACGTGATGGATGAAGTGCTTTGTGAGGGCGACGGCCGGCAGGCCATCCGCCACGCGCTTGCGCAGGGCCGCTTGCTGGACTTCTTTACGCTCATAGCCGGCGTGCTGCGGAACTACAACCCGGAAAGCCCGTTCGTGGAGCTGGCCCTGTGGTGCGGCCGGACCTGCTCGGATTGCGGCGCGGTGGTGGATGACGACGAGTGCTTTGTGTGCGAGCGGTGCAGCGAGAGTGTCTGCGAGGGCTGTGAAATCACCTGCTGCGGTTGTGACGAGGCCTGCTGCTCAGGCTGCATTACGGGCTGTGCCGCGTGCGACGAGAGTTACTGCCGCGGCTGCCTGCAGTCCTGCGTGCACTGCAGCGCAAGCGTCTGCGACGACTGCCTCCATGAAAACGAAAGGTGCCCCAAGTGCCATGAAGAAGAACAACGTAACCAAGAGACCACCGACCCGCCGGCCGTCGGTGCTGCGATTCAGCCCCACGGCCTGGGCCAAGCTCTTGTTCCTGCGTGACGCCGGCGACACGGAGATCGGCGGCTTCGGCGTCACGCCGGCCGACGACCTGCTGTTCGTCGAAGACGTCCAGCTTGTGGCGCAATGCTGCACCTGGGCCAGCGTGGAGTTCGACGACGAGGCCGTGGCCGACTTCTTTGACGCCGAGGTGGATGCCGGGCGCAGGCCGGAGCAGTTCGGCCGGATCTGGGTCCATACGCATCCAGGCGACTCGCCGCAGCCCAGCGGGACCGATGAAGCGACGTTTGCGCGGGTGTTCGGCCGCTCCGATTGGGCCCTCATGTTCATCGTGGCCCGCGGCGGGCAGTGCTACGCGCGGCTCCGCTACAACGTCGGTCCGGGCTCGGATGTCGAGCTGCCGGTAGAGGTCGACTACAGCCGGCCGTTCGAAGGTTCCAATGCTGAAGCCTGGCACGAGGAGTATCTGGCCAACGTCCGCGTACCTCCGCCCAAGCCGCTCAAAAAGGCGGCTACCGAGGGGGGTGACAAAGAGGACCAGTTCGTCGACGACTGGTGGCGCGACGCGTGGGCCGATTACACGGACTTCGACCGCGACGAACAGGAGGCCGCCTATGGCTACGCCCGCGACTTTTAACGAACGTTTTGCCCGGCAGCAGGACCTGGTGCCGACCGAGCGGCTTAATGAGCTGCTCGTTACCGTCATCGGCGTGGGCGCGATCGGCCGGCAGGTGGCGCTGCAGCTGGCCGCCATCGGTGCCCGCCGGCTGCAGCTGGTGGATTTTGACGAAGTAGACGTCACCAACGTCACGACGCAGGGCTACCTGGCCGCGGACGTGGGCCGGCCGAAGGTCGCGGCCACAACGGAGGCGATTGCGCGATTAGATCCCACGATCGAAATCGAGCTGGTCGAGGACCGTTACCGGCCCAAGCTGACCGTGGGCCAGGCAGTGTTCTGCTGTGTCGACTCGATCGAGACCCGTGCTGCCATCTGGCGCTCGGCCGGTCGCAGGGCCGCGTTCTGGGCCGACGGCCGGATGCTGGCCGAAACGATCCGGGTCCTGGTGGCGACCGGCCAGTGCGGCCGCGACCATTATCCCTCGACACTGTTCGCGGCCAGCGAGGCCCAGCCCGGACGCTGCACGGCCCGCAGCACGATCTATACGGCCAATATCGCAGGAGGCCTTATGGTCCACCAGTTCGTGCGCTGGTTGCGTGGGCAACCGGTCGACGCAGACAGCTCGCTGAATCTGCTGGCGAGTGAGCTGATCATGGGCTCGTAGGTCGCAAGCCCTTTGCGCCGATCTCGCCCTAGTTTAGTCACAGCTGTGACTAATCACGATATTACCTACACCGCATTCCACCCGCGCTGCTGGCTTCCCAGCGGTCCAAGTCACGGCGACTCGCCTGGCTTCTTGCCCGGCGGTCGCCTTTTTTGTTTTTGCGCATTCAAAACGGAGGTTACGCGATGAGTCAACAAGAACTGGAGCAAGCAGTCGCCACGGCAACCGGGGAGAGCGTCGCGACGATCCACAGCCTCGGCTTCGGCATCGCCGATCCGCTGGAGGTTGCTTACGATCCCGAGTCTCGTGGGCCGCTCGTACTGGATTGGGACACCATGACGCCGGCCGAATGGCCGCAGTGGTGATCGCAGCCGGTAGAGCGCCCGTGGCCGCTCACCAATTCCCTTACCACCCCAGGAGAAGTGCACCGATGCCCCTGAAACTCAACATTGCCATTTCGCGTAAGGTGGGGGAGCCGAATTACGGCTCCCGCGGCGCCACGGTCGGCCTGGAGATGGAAGTGGATTCCAACCTGGTGGATCAGCCCCGGCAACTGCACGAACGGATCGCCCGACTGTTCCGGCTGGCCAAGGCATCGATCGACCATGAGCTGGGCCGGCGGCAACCGGCGCCGAACAACAATTCGGAAGCCGCCGCCGGC
>CAZHIV010000073.1:0-2722 GCA_964532675.1 uncultured Planctomycetaceae bacterium | reverse complement strand
TTGGGATCGCGGCTAACTCCTCAAATCGAAACGGCGAAGGAACTCGTTGAATCATGCCTGACCTTTTTGACCTCACGGGAAAAGTCGCGCTCGTTACCGGCGCCAGCCGGGGGCTGGGGCAGCAGTTTGCCCGCGCGCTGGCCGGGGCCGGCGCCGATCTGGCCGTCACCAGCCGCCGCCGGGAGTCGCTCGAATCGTTCGCCGGCGAGCTGAATGCGCTTGGCCGGCGCGTGGCGTGCGTCGAGCTGGATCTTCGCGAAGAGGCAAGCATCGCGGCGGCGGTGGACCAGACGCTGCGCGAGCTCGGCCAGATCGATATCCTCGTCAATAACGCCGGGTGCAATATCCGCAAGCGGGCGGTGGACGTCACGTGGGACGACTGGAACACGATCCTCGATACGAACCTGCGGGGCACGTTCTTCGTGGCCCAGGCCGTGGCCCGGCACATGATCCCGCGCCGCAGCGGGCGGATCGTCAACATCGGCTCCGTGACGTGCGTCGCCGGATACGCGGGCCTCGGCCCGTATGGCGCGAGCCGCGGAGGCGTGAAGCAGCTCACGATGAGCCTGGCGCACGATTGGGGCGAGCACGGCATCACCGTCAATTGCCTGGCCCCTGGCTGGTTCAAGACCGAGCAGAGCCGCGCCCTGCACGACGACCCGCAGTGGGTCGAATACGTCTGCGAACGCATCCCGCTGGGCCGCACCGGCCGACCCGGCGACCTCGACGGCGCGCTGCTGCTCCTGGCCTCCGACGCCGGCCGGTACATCACCGGCCAGACGATTCTCGTCGACGGCGGCATCTCCGTCGGGGCACTGCGGGCATTCCCCAGCCCAAAGTAGGTCAGGCTGTGCGTCACAATTCATGCGAGCGGCGGGGTTTATCCCCGCCGGGACAAGCCCGGCGGCTCGCCAGGCCTAAGCTAAACCGCAGGCGGTTGGCAAACTGATCATTCCGTGTCGCGCAATGTGCCGCGCAGGACCATGTCGTCGAAATTGCCGTGGTCGTCGAACGTGCCGATTCCCACTTGGCCCCAGGTGAAAGTCTTGTCGCGGGCCGTCATGTAGGGCTCGCGCATGTCGTCGAAATAGACCTCCATCGTGCCGCCCTCCGCGCGGCGGACGACTTTTACCGTGTGCCAGCCGTCGGTCCAGGGCGTGCCTTTCGCCTGGCGCTCGGTGATCATCGTGCGCGGGGCGCCATCCACGATGAAAATCTGGCAGGCGTGCGGGTCGGGCTTCGCGCCGAGATGGACGTAGTAGAAGTGCGACGGGTCCTGGTAGCCCCAGAAAATACACAGGTCGCGGTGGGGGCCGGCGGTGGAATTCGTGTTCTGAACGCGCACCGTGAGTTCGAAGTCCGTAACCACAACGTCCTTCAGCAACGCGATGCTGTGCGGGCTGCGGTGCGGCGGCTTGTATTTGCTGGGGCCGGTGACGCGGAGGGCGTGGTTGCCGTCGCGGCCGGTCGCGATGATCTTCCATACCGGCTCGGCCGGGTTCGGGTCGGTCGTGGACCAGCGGTCGAAGCCGTGCTCGAAATCCTCCTTCAACAAGAGCGGGAGAGCTTCATCGGCCAAACCGGCCACGCTGCCGAGCAAGGCAAAGACGGCGGCCGGACCGATAATAAGCAAGGCACTTCGCATGGCTACGCATGTTCCATCGTGGTCAACGAACAGTCACCTTCCGACGCACTGCCGCCAAAGCCGGTGCTCTTTCGGAATCGGTTGCTTAAACGAGTCTGATTTGAGCAGCCCAGCGGCTGTCGGCTCATAATATAGCAGAAATCTGCAGCCGACGCAGCCATTGGCATGCGCCATGCTTCATCCGTTGGTAAAATACTGTCGTTCCCTTTCCCCGAACGTGGAGAATCGATCATGGGCGTTATTGGCTGGATCTTTTTTGGGCTGATCGTGGGTGCGCTTGCTCGTCTGTTGATGCCGGGTCGGCAGCCGATGGGAATCATCTTGACCATCCTGCTGGGCATCGCGGGCTCCTTCGTCGGCGGCTTCATCGGCACCGCCCTGAGCGGCGGCGAGATGAGCTTAGCCAATCCCTCCGGCTGGATCGGCGCGATCCTCGGGGCGCTGCTGCTGCTATTCCTTTATGGAATGATGGCGCGGAAGACGGCGTAGCGTTGCGCACGCGCATTTGACCTAAACTCTAAACCGCGGGCTACGCTCGCGCACGCGCGGTGCAGACCGCGTTTCGGAGAAACGCGGCCAACGGCCGGGTCGCTGTGGCGGCCCGGCCTTTTTTTATGCGCCGTGGCCCGAGCGGGCGTGCGGCGGCATGCGCCGGCGTGTGGCCGAACGGCTCTTCTTTTGGGGACGCGGCGCGTGGACCCCTTCACGCTACAATGGCACCTTGTTAGGTCCAAGCCCCTCCCCTAGCCCCTCCCCCGCGGCGGGGAGGGGAATTCGCGCCCGCGGACGCGGGCTTCATTGCCTCTCGCGTTCCAGGAGGAATCTTCCCGTGCCAGGTCCACTCAACAAGTACAGCGGTCGGATTACGCAGCCGGAGACGCAAGGGGCGTCGCAGGCGATGCTCTATGCCACCGGGATGTCGGAAGACGACTTGCAGAAGCCGCAGGTGGGCATCGCCAGCATGTGGTTCGAGGGGAACCCCTGCAACATGCACCTGTTGGACCTGGCGGCGGAGGTCAAGAAGGGCGTCGAGGCCGCCGGACTGGTGGGGATGCGGTTCAATACGATCGGCGTGTC
>CAZHIV010000072.1:0-5265 GCA_964532675.1 uncultured Planctomycetaceae bacterium | reverse complement strand
GCAGACGTACCGGATGCCACAACGGCCTCCCGCAATAACGAGCTGGTTGCTGTGGTGCGCGGGTCTCTCGACCCCACACCAACGCGTGTAAAGAGCAGCAGATAAGAGGGCCGGAACATTAGCGGCCGCCCCCCCTAATGTCCAGCCCGCCCTGTGCATCCGTCGCCAGCAGCATGCAAGCTAGAAAGCCGCGACCGCTGGTCGCGCTCGACGCGGCCAAGGTGGAAGCGACGGCAGTTCACGCCGCGATCGAGCGCGGCCTCTACGCCAGCAGCCAACGCGCGAAATTGAAGTACACCAGCAGCGTCACCATATCGGCCAGTGCCAGCGAAATCGGCCCGGCCGCAACTTGCGGGTCGCGGCGGATCATCCGCAGAATATTCGGCAGCGCCAGCCCGATCATGCCTGCGCAGGCCACCCCGCCGGTGATGCCGACCAACAGGCAGACCGCCACCCGCCAATCCCGCAACCAGGCTACTGCCACAACGGCCACGATCGCCGCGCTCGCGGCCCCCAGCATGGTCCCCGTCAGAAACTCCCGCCGGACTTTCACCAGCAAAGTCGAAAGCGTTGGCCGCTGACCGTGCAGCCCCTGCAACGCCAGGCTCAGCGACTGAATGCTGACACTTTCGGCCAACGCCAGCACGACCGGGATAAACAAGGCGATCGCGACCACCTCCTGCAATTCCTCTTCGAACAACCCGGACAAGAAAGCCGCCACCACCCCGCCCGCGATGTTCGTCAACAGCCACGGAAACCGGCCGCGGAAGGCCGCTATCGGCGACGCCTGCTGCGATTCGGCCAAATGAACGCCGATCAACTGAAACAAGTCGTCGTACCGCTCGCTGCGGTCGAGCTCGCTCAGCTCCTTGGTGTATAGCTCGATGTCGATGATGCCGAGGATGCGCCGTGCTTCATCGACGACCGGAAATGCCAGCAGCCGGTTCAGGACGAAGAACTCGCAGGCCTCCAACACCGTCGCCGTGTGCGGAATCGCGATGACCTCGCCCACCATGATCTCCGCCAGCGGCTGGTCCAACCCGCCGAGCAGCAGCCGACGCGTGGGGATCACTCCCTGCAGACGCTCCTCGTCGTCGACCACGTAGAAATAAATGATGCGGTTTGGCGGCGGGTTCTTGCGGATCGCCGCCAGCGCCTCGCCCACCGTCTGCTTCACGTGCAGGCGGCTGAAGTCCCGGTGCAAATGCTCCGTGATCGGCTGCTGCAACTCGTGTTCAGTGAGCTTGTTCACGGGGATCTCCGCGCCTCGGGTCGGCGCATTCTATAGATGCGTGCATCGATGAGCCCTCTCGCAGTAACGGGCGCCATGGCCACTCCGAAGAGCGGCCCTGGCGCCATACCGTTCATGATCGATGCAGCGATCTGATCAATAGTAACCGAGCAGCTTCGCGAGGATGCCCAGCAGGGGAAGGCCGAGGACAAAGATCAACAGGACGATCAATCCTAGCTTGTCGTCGCCATCATCGTTAGTCTGCGATTGATGATTCTGGTTAGTCATCGAATTTAGTCCGTGGTAAGAAGTGCAGCGGACTGCCCGCCCAACGGGCGCAGCAGCGAGCCGCGTTGAATCGACCGGCGTCAAGAAAGGGAGGCGGCTCCCCGAGGTCGAATCAAATCCGCAACTGCACGGACTGAGACTGCAACGTAAGATGGACGCGAATCGATCGCGCCGGGAAACGTTGATTGCCCTGCTTCCAACCCACCGCCGCGACCGTTCTGCCGCAGGGCAGATGCTGCTGGATGCTCGCAAGACCGGTCCCAAACGCGGAACCCAAAGTTTTGATTTGCAGCTCGTCCGCGGCATCCGCCGGCGAAGACGTCGATTCGTCGTCGTGCAACGTTTGGGCGCCGTGCGCGTAGATCAGCGTCGTGCCCGCCTGACTGCTCAGCGCGACTAAAATCGCCACCCAAGATATCACTCGGCATTTTCGCATGCGACTATTATTTCACGCCGCCGCGCGAGCGCCTAGCTCGATTGACGCGATCCGCCTGTCAAGCTGTCATTCCTGGCCACCCCGCGCCGTTCGGCCCCGAGCTCACGGCCGAGGCGCGCGGCCAAAACTGCTTCTGGAATCCGGCCGCCGCTTCTGTTACGGTGTTCTGTGCCCGCGCAACCCTTCAATCACGTGGAACCCATCACAACGCCCGATTCATCGCTTGCGGTTTAGCTCCCCAATGAACGTAAACCCACCCAGTATCGCGCTGCCTCCGCCGCAATCCACGCGGCGATCGCAGCGCCGCGCGACCCTCGACTCGCGCAAAACCGAACCATTTTGCCTCGACTTGGTGGGACCCCTGTCGGCGCGCAGAATTCAAACCCATCAGCCGCAGCGGGTTGCATCACGAGCGCGCGCAGACGCCGATGCAAAACTCGCTCGATCCCGCGGATTGCGCGGTTTTTGCATTTCAAGCGCAAAAACGGCGTGCCAAATGCCGGCCGTTGCACGCGCGGCCGAGTCGGGCGATACTCACCTCGGGTAGGTCAGGCTGTGCCTGACGAACGTAATAGATATTTTCCGTCAGGCACAGCCTGACCTACGCAGTTTGGAGACTTGTTCATGCGACGCGCGAAAATCACCATCGTCGGCGCCGGAAACGTCGGCGCCACCACCGCGCACTGGTGCGCTGCCGCCGAGCTCGGCGATATCGTCCTGCTCGATATCCCGCAAACGGGCGACATGCCCAAGGGCAAAGCGCTCGATCTGCGCCAAGCCGGCCCCATCGTCGGCTTTGATTCCAACATCATCGGCACCACCAGCTACGACGACACGGTTGGCAGCGACGTGGTCGTCATCACGGCCGGCATCCCCCGCAAACCCGGCATGAGCCGCGACGACCTGCTGGCCACCAACGCCAAGATCATGACCGAGGTCTGCCAGCAGGTGAAAAAGACCAGTGACCACGCGATCGTGATCGTCGTCTCGAACCCGCTCGACGCCATGGTCCAGCGGGCCCTGCAGGTCACCGGCTTCGAGCCGCGCCACGTGCTGGGCCAGGCCGGCATCCTCGACACCGCGCGCTATCGAACGTTCCTCTCGATGGAGCTGGGCGTGAGCGTGAAGGATATCTCCGCCCTCTTGATGGGCGGCCACGGCGATACGATGGTGCCAATCCCGAGCTGCACATCGGTCGGCGGCATTCCCGTCTCGCAGCTCATCGATCGCAAGCGGCTCGACGAAATCGTGCAGCGCACGCGCGACGGCGGCGCCGAGATTGTCTCGCTCCTCAAGACGGGCAGCGCGTACTACGCCCCCGCTGCCGCGACCGCGCAAATGGTCGAGGCCGTCGTCCGCGACCAGAAGCGGCTCCTGCCCTGCGCGGCGTATTGCGATAAAGAGTACGGCGTCGGTGGCTATTACGTCGGCGTGCCGGTCGTCCTCGGTGCTAGCGGCGTGGAGCGCATCGTCGAGCTCGAATTGACGAGCGACGAACGCGCCGCGTTCCAGAAAAGCGTCGACGCCGTGAAACAATTGGTCGAAGCGATGGCGAAGCTCGTGTAGAGGAGCGAGGCGCGAGCTGTAGGTCAGGCTGTGCCTGACGATCGCGATAGTGTTTCCGTCAGGCACCGCCTGACCTACGCGAAAGCTCGTTCCTGTCGGCGTTGACATCAGCCGCCCGCCGGATTAAAGTCGCCAGGCACCGTTCAAATTCGATGCGGCCATCCGCTCGCACACTGCTAGCATGGAAGCCCGACCCCAATTCAAACGCTTCGCCACGATGTGAACCGTTTTCCCTGGGCTATCCGCTAACCCCGCGATCTAACTTGACCATGAACCGTCTCGATCTCGACACGGAAACCAGTAGCTTTTTGCCCGCCGCCCCGACGTTCGAGGAGTTGCATGACGTCAGTTCGTTGAAGCGCCGCCGGCCTCGCCGCGATGCCGGCGCCCCGGTCGCCACGTTCGCCCCCATCCATTACGAGGCGAACTACGCGTATCCGCTCGTCGTGTGGCTGCACGGCACCGCCAGCAACGAGCACGAGCTTCGCCAGGTGATGCCGCTGGTGAGCATGCGGAATTTCGTGGCCGTCGCTCCGCGGGGCACCTGGATCGATCCGCGGCACCGCGGGCGGTACGGTTGGCGGCAGGCGAGCGATACCATCGAGGCGGCCGAGGCGCGGATCGCCGATTGCATCGCCCTCGCCGAACGAAAGTTCAACGTCCACGCCGATCGAATCTTCCTCGTCGGCCACGGCAGCGGCGGCACCATGGCCGTGCGCGTCGGCTGGAACCAGCCGCGCCGTTTTGCTGGCGTCGTCGCCATCAATGGTCCGCTGCCGGCTCGATTGAGTCCGCTGAGGCGGGTTAACGAGGTCCGCCGACTGCCTTGCTTTCTAGCCACCTCGCGCGACAGCCGCACGTATCCGGCCAGCCACGTCTGCCGCGACTTGCGGCTGCTCCATTCGGCCGGCTGCACCGTGGCACTCCGCCAGTATCCGGGCGGCGACGGACTGACCAGCAATATGCTATCGGATCTCGATCGCTGGCTGATGGAGCTCGTGTGCGGCGCCGCATGCAACGGCTAAGCCGAAAGCACTCCCCAGCGAACGACGCTGCATCCGTCCGGCATGCAGTCATTGCCGGCATCGGACCGAACGAGCATTGACAGGACGCGTCACCCTGCGGTAAAAGCCCGCCGCTCTTTTCTACCGTTCGAGTTACTCGCTTCACGTCGCCGTCACCGCGCGGCGCGATCCGTTGGTCGCCTGCGCCGCCTTGCGCGATGGTCGGCACTGCGAAAGAATCTCCTCTTGGCTGATCGAACAGACAAAAGCGACACATTGGCCCAGGCTCTTCCTCAGGGCGGCGCGCCGACGACCGCGCCGGCGCGCCTGCTGCGCCTGTTTGCCGCCCTGCGGGCCTGGGCGTACGGACACTGGCTGCGGAGCGTCGTGGTGGCCGGAATCATCCTGTCGCTGATCGCGCTAACGATGGCCGGCTGGGCTTATCTGGCCAGCGTCGCCCTGCACACCGGGCAGGTTTCAATCGAGGAAGCGTTCGCGGCGCTCGACGAGGGCCACGACGAGGAAGCCCGCGCGGCAGTGGCTCAAATACTGAAAAGCGGACTGCTGCCGCGGAGCAAATACGGCGGACCCTTGATGGTGCTCGGCGCGGTGAAAATCAAGGACGCCGAAAGTGAGCCCAGCGCCGAGCGGCGCCGCGTCGAGTATCTCGTCGCCGCGCGCTACCTGGAAGAAGCCCGGGCATACGGCATGCCGCCCGAGCGCGCCGCCGAAGGTACGTT
>CAZHIV010000071.1:0-18620 GCA_964532675.1 uncultured Planctomycetaceae bacterium | reverse complement strand
GGCCACGGCTTCTTCGCCCTTGCCGGAGACATAGAACGACAACCGCCCTTGCCGCTGCATGGCGATCATGCGGGCGTCGAGGTGCCGCGCGCGGAGCATCATCTCCAAGCCGCTGCGAAGTTGCTGCGGCGTGAGCGGCGGCTGCCAGGGCCCGGCCGCCGCGCCATCGTCGCCCAGTACGCGGATCAGTCCCACCGCGTGTTCGCGCAGCTCGCCACACGGCGCGAGCGTGTCGGGCCGCGGCAGATCGGCCGGTCGATGCTGCAGCGGGGCAAAGCAGGGCGCCTCGCCTGGCCGGTGCGGCGCGGTCGGCACGTGCAGCACCAGCGGAAGCGGATCGCGCAGCGGCTCCGTTTCGGTGCTAGCCCACGGATTTGGTTTGCCGACGAGCGGCGAGGAGTCTTCCATGACTCAATCTTGGTTGCTGTAGCCGGGGCCTGCGACCCCGGCATTTACCAGGCCGGCCTCACAGAGGCCGGCTACAATCACGTGCTTCCTTGAGCAAAAGTCCGGCGCGGTACGAGCTACGCACGAGCGGTCCGGCTGCTACTGCGCTAAAACCGATCGAGCGGGCTTCTTCGGCCCACGCGGCAAACCGCTCGGGCGGCACGTAGCGATCGACCGGCACGTAGCGCTCGCCGGGCCGGCCGGGCGCCAGGTACTGGCCGAGCGTCAACATATCGACGTCCGCCTCGCGCAGGCTGCGCATGGCGTCTGAGACTTCCTCATTGGTTTCCCCCAGGCCGACCATGATGCTGCTCTTGGTCCACAGGTCGGGGCGAAAGCGCTTGGCGCGGCGAAGCACGCGCAGGCTCTGTGCGAAGGAAGCTCGGGGATCGCGCACCAGGCGGTCGAGGCGGGGGACGCATTCGACATTGTGCGCGAAGACGGCAAGCGGGGTGCCGTCGAGCAAGTATCGCAGAGCCCGTTCATCGCCGGCCAGGTCGCTGGACAACAACTCGATGGTGAGGTCCGGAATGCGCAGGTGCACCGCTTCGACGCAGCGCTTGTAGTGGTCGGCCCCGCCGTCGGGCAAATCATCGCGGTTGACCACCGTGATCACGACGTGCGCGAGCTCCATCCGCTCGACGGCGGCCGCCAGCTCGGCCGGCTCGCGCGGGTCGGGCGGCTCCGGCTGCCGCCGGGTTTCGACGCTGCAGAAGCGGCAGCCGCGGGTGCATTCTTTCCCCGCCACCATGAACGTGGCGGTGCCCCGCGACCAACAGTCGTTGAGGTTCGGGCAGCGGGCCTCCTCGCATACCGTGTGCAGACCGTGCTCGTGGACGGCGTGGTCTGTGGAGTTCAGCACTGCCAGCCGCCGTCCGGCCGGCAGGTTCACGCGCAACCAGCCGGGCAGCCGCGGCCTGGCGGGTGTCGCGGCGTCGATGATCGGAAGAGTGATATCCAAGGAGGCAATTGATACAGGGTGGTATGCCAGCACGAGCCGGCAGAGTGTAGCCGAAAGCTGTCAGCGGACCAATGGCGGGCGCGGAACGTGAATTCGCCGCCGATCGGCCGCCCTAGCAATGCTAGCGACCTGCCGGCGAAAAGAAAACCGCCGGCAGACCGCGAGGTGAGCCGCTTGCGGCTTGGCTATCCCGTCAGCCCTTCGAACAGCGGCGTGGAGAGGTACCGTTCACCGAGGCTCGGAATGATGACGCAGATCCGCTTGCCTTTGTATTCGGGGCGGGCGGCGACTTTGGCCGCGGCGCACATGTTGGCGCCGCTGGAAATCCCGCCGACGATGCCTTCCTCCTTGGCCAGCCGGCGCGACCAGGCGAACGACTCCTCGTTCGTCACCGTGACGACCTCATCCACGAGCGACGTGTCGAGGTTCTTGGGGATGAAGCCGGCGCCGATGCCTTGAATCTTGTGCGGGCCGGGCTTGCCGCCGGAGATCACGGGCGAGTCGGCCGGCTCGACCGCGATTGCCTTGAAGTTGGGATTCTTGGGCTTGATGTAACGACATACGCCGGTGATTGTGCCGCCGGTGCCGACACCCGCCACGATGGCGTCAATCTCTTGGCCGGAGTCTTCCCAAATCTCGGGGCCGGTTGTTTTCTCGTGAATGGCCGGGTTGGCCGGGTTGTCGAACTGCTGTGGCATCCAGGCGTTGGGCGTTTTTTCGACCAACTCGCCCGCTTTGGCGATCGCACCCTTCATCCCGTCGGCGGCAGGAGTGAGAACCAGCTCCGCTCCCATGAACCGCAGCAGGGCCCGCCGCTCGACCGACATCGACTCGGGCATCGTGAGGATCAGCTTGTAACCCTTGGCCGCGCAGACGAACGCCAGCGCGATGCCCGTGTTGCCGCTGGTGGGCTCGACGATGACGGTATCCTGCTTGACCTTGCCCTCGCGCTCGCCGGCCTCGATCATCGCCGCGCCGATACGATCCTTCACACTGTTGAGCGGCTGGAAGAACTCGCACTTCGCGAACACGGTAGCCTGCCCCTGGGGAACGAGCCGGTTGATGCGGATCATCGGCGTGTCGCCGATAGCTTGCGAGGCATTCTCAAAAATCTTGTTGCGTGGCATGGTACACCTGACGGTTTTGCTGGGACGATCTACCTCTACCTGCGCAGTGGATTATCAACATTCGGCAGGGGGAAGCAAGGTCTTTCGCAACTGCCATACGAGCTGGGCGGGCCGGCTCATGTCGGTGAGCTCGCGCCAGGAACTGTATTTTGCCGCGGGAACGGCAACGGCGGGAGCCGACAAGTGAACGACGTCCGGTGCCAGCGGCCATGGATGGAGCGAGCCCTGCCAGTGAATCGTGGAAACGCCGCCGTCGGTTATCGATCGGCCGTCGAGGGGTTGGCTATAGTCCACCGATTGAACTTGCGTGTCGAAGCGATATTTCCCCAGGATCGTGGAGGTCCGATCTAGCATCTCGGTGTTCGCCTGCGTACGGGCGTCGTTGCCGGGGATGAGACCATCGCAACACAGCCACAAGCTGAGCAAGTCGGCGACCAGCAGCATTTGCTGCGCGTGCTCGGCGAGGCGCGGCGTGTTGGACGGCGACGCGCGTCGCCAATCGGCCAGCCAAGCTGCGCGCCGACGACTGATTTCGAGCAGCCAGTCATGCGCGCGGGGTTGATCCGCCTGGTCAGAACCACGGGCCAGGCCGGCGAAGTGTCCGGCGACAATCGCACCGGCCAGCGGGCCGAAGCTCCGTGCCGCCGCAATCGAGCGGTCCCAGATCGCGATTGCGTCGGTGATTTCCAGTTCCGTGAACGACAGTGGCCGCCCCTGTGAATCGAGCTGCGGCGCGGATTCCCAATCGTGCCAGCCATCGTCGTGGTGCGCGATGCCGGCGTGCACTTCCTCAGGAAACTGCTCGTTCCATGCGCGGGCCAATTCGCCGCTCAACGCGGCATGCGCCGGTTGTGCGATGAGCAGCCAGGCCGGCGCGCAATCGCGAAACTCGATTTCACGGCGAATCATGCTGCACCTCGCCGAATCCGCCGCCGCCCGGCGTTTCGATCACGACCACGTCGCCCGGCTCCACGGATAGTTGAATGATACCCGGCAGCTCGATCGCGGTGCCATCCGAACGGATCAACGTGTTCCGCCCCAGTGCACCGGGCTGTCCTCCCGCGGTGCCGTAGGGCGGATGCGGACCACGTCGCTCGGTGAGCAGCGATAATGTGAGCGGCCGCAAGAATTCGAGCCGCCGCAGCACTCCGTCGCCGCCTCGATGCCGGCCGGCGCCGCCCGAGCCGCGGCGGATCGAAAACTCTCGCACGCGAACCGGGAAACGCCGTTCCAGGATTTCCGGATCGGTCAGCCGCGTGTTGGTCATGTGCACCTGAACGGCACTCGCGCCGGGCGCCTGAGCCGTCGCGCCGCTGCCGCCGCAGATCGTTTCGTAGTAGCCGAAGGAGTTGTCGCCGAAGATGAGGTTGTTCATCGTGCCCTGGCTGGCGCCGGCGATGCCCAAGGCGCCGAGCAGGACGTCGACGATGCGCTGCGACGTTTCCACGTTGCCGCCGGCCACGGCGGGCGTCGTCTCGGCCGTCGCGCCCGCCTCGGGATTTAGGAAGCACGGCGGCAAGACGATTTCAATCGGTCGCAGCACGCCGTGGTTAAGCGGGATGTCTTCGTCGACGAGCAGCCGCAAGGCGTAAATTACAGCCGCCCGGACGATGGCCCGGTTCGCATTGAGGTTGCCGTCAACGACGGGGCCGGTCCCCGTGAAATCGATCCGCGCAGCCGGCTGGTGCCCGGGGCTGTGGATCGTGAATTGCACGCTAATGGGAACGCTTGAACCATCGGCCGTTTCGAGATAATCGGTGAATGCGTGCGGTCCCTCCGGCAGTCGCGACAGCGCGAGGCGGACCTTCTTCTCGGCCGCGTCCTGGACATCGACCATATACTGCCGCACGGCCGGCCAGGTGAACCGCTCGACCAAAGCGAGCAGGTCGATAGCGCCTTGGCGGTTCGCGGCCACCTGGGCTGCGACGTCGGCGAGATTGGCGGCCACATCGCGCGACGGATACGACCCGGAGGACAGTACTTTGCGGAGCATGTCGAAGCGCAACTCGCCCGCGGCAACAATCTTCAGGTTCCGGATCAACACGCCTTCTTGCGCCAAGTTCTTCGAGAGCGGAGGCATCGAGCCCGGTGCCATGCCGCCGATCTCCGCATGATGGGCCCGGCTGGCGGTGAAGAACAGGCGCTCACTCCCCTCCCCCAGCCGCTCCCCAGGGCGGGGAGGGGAGAAAATGGGTGTCACCACGGTGATGTCGGGTAAATGCGAGCCGCCGGCGTAGGGATCGTTCGTGGCAATGACGTCGTCCGGCTGCAGGTTGGGATTCGCGGCGATGACCCGGCGGACCGTTTCTTCCATCGCGCCAAGATGTACCGGTACATGCGGTGCGTTGGCCACGAGGCGGCCGTCCGTCGTGAAAATCGCGCAACTGAAGTCAAGCCGCTCCTTGACGTTCACGCTGCTGGCCGTGTTGCGGAGTGTCACGCCCATTTGCTGGGCGATGCTCACCAACAGGTTGTTGAACACTTCGAGCATGACGGGGTCGGCGGTCTCAATACGCTCAGCAGGCTCGATACGCGGACCGAGACGCAGTCCGGTATCCGGTGCGACCGCGGCGACCGCGGTGCCCGGCCCACCGGCTATTGGCGTCGCCAATAGTTCGCCGCCGGACAGAACGTCTGCCTGCCATTCGGGGTCGATTACAGTCGTTGAAAGATCCTCAGTGACGATCGCTGGGCCGGGGATGCGATCGCCGGCAACCAGGTCGGCGCGCTCGAACACCGGCACGTTACGGCGGCTTCCTTTAAAGTACGCGTCGGTGGATGATCGCGGTTTGGCTGTGCGAGCCGGTCTCGGCTCGCTCCGGGGCAGTTCGCCGGCGACTTGCCCGATTACCTCGACCCGCGCCGCGGCAATCTCCAACGGCCGATCGTCGTGAGTGTAACCGTATCGCTGCCGGTGTGCCGTGGCGAACGACGATACGAAATCGTCGTCAGCCGGCCATTCGATCGTGAGATAGCTGTCGACGCCCCGATAGCGCAGGTCGAGGCTTCGTCGTGCGATAATTCGATTGTTCGGCACGCCTTCCTCGCAAACCTCCCGCGTGGCGTCGCGCTGCATCGAATCGAGCTCGCGGCGCATGTCAGCGAGCGACGCGGCATCGAGCGGGCGTTCGGCGCCGCGCGAGCGGTGCCGCACGACATCCGCCAAGCCGATGCCCAATGCGCTGAGCACGCTGGCGTCGGGATGGTTAAGCACTTGCCGAATGCCCAGTTCCCGCGCGATCGTGCATGCATGTTGCGGCGCCGCCGCGCCGAAGGCCACGAGGACGTAATCGGAAGGGTCTGCCCCTTTGGCGACGGTGACCTGCCGCAGGGCCGCTGCCATGTTGGCATTGGCGATTTGGAATAGTCCGTTCGCCAGTTCGTCGAGCTCGTAGTTGGTGCCTGTGGCGTCGACCACTTCCGCGGCGAGTTTTTGTAGCCGCCGCTCCGTCGCGGCTCGATCGAGCGGAAAGGGAAAGCGCTCGGCCAGCAGCCGGCCCAGGTAGAAGTTCAGGTCCGTGACGGTCAGCGGCCCGCCGCGGCCGTAACAGGCCGGTCCCGGGTCGGCGCCCGCGCTTTCCGGGCCGACGACGAGCTTGACACCGTCGAAGCGACAGATCGATCCACCGCCGGCAGCGATGGTTTCAATCGCCATAGTCGGGGCCACGAGCCGCACGCCCGCTTTTTGCGTTTCAAATTCAAGCTCGAACCGGCCGTCGAATCGCGAGACGTCGGTGCTGGTGCCGCCCATGTCGAAGCCGATGGCTCGCGTAAAGCCGGCCGCCTGGGCGACGCGCGAGAAGCCCACCACGCCGCCGGCCGGTCCGGAGAGGACGCTGTCCTTGCCGCAGAAGCTTTCTCCGGCCACCAATCCGCCGGCCGACGTGAGCAGCCGCAACTGGCTGCCCGGCAGCGCGGCCATGAGTCGCTGGACGTAATCGCGGAGCACCGGGTTCAAATAGGCATCGACGGCGGTCGTATCGGCCCGCGCCACCAGCTTCGGCAGCGGGGCAACGACGTGCGAAGCGCTGATCTCACGAAAACCGATCTCCCGGGCGAGGCGCGATATGAGCTGTTCGTGTTCGTCGTGGCGATCGGCATGCAACAAACAAACGGCCAGCGATTCGATGCCGGCATCGCTGAGCGACTGCAATTGCTGGCGCACGGCGGCCTCCCGGGGCGCCGCGAGCACCTGCCCGTCGTGTGTAATGCGCTCGTCGATCTCGGCAACGGTCGTCGTGAGCGGCGGCGATTTGTGAATTGTAAGCTCGAACAGCCGCGGGCGGGCCTGATAGCCGATTTCGAGCACGTCGCCGAAGCCGCGCGTCGTCACCAGCGCGGTCCGCGCGCCGGTGCGCGTGATGAGCGCATTGGTGCCGCGCGTCGTGCCGAGCCGCAGCACGACGGGCGGAATCGGGCGGTCGAGCGGCAGACCGAGCAGGTAGCGGATGGCGACGATCGGGGCCTCCTCGTCGCAGCGCAGCTCGTACGAAGCGCCCGCCGCGGGAGCTTCGGCGAGGCCGCGAAGACGCAAGCGGCCCGCGTCTCGATCGAAGTCGGCTATCGTGCCGCGATCGACTTCCTGTCCATCCTCACCGAGGATCGACACTAGCCAGCCAATCCAGAAACCGGGCGGATCGGCGCGACGCGCCGGATCGACGAGCGTATCGAGGGTCGATTCCGGGCCCGCCTGACCTTTTGTGACGCCGGAGCTCAACAGCTTGATGCGCAGGCCGGTTCCGTCCGGATGCCTGGCCAGGCAATCGGTGAAGGTTCCCCCGACGTCGATCCAGAATTCCCAACGCGGTGCGGCCATAGCCGCATTCTATCGAACCGACCGCGTTACCGCTGCGTTTGTCCGCGCATGGTGGAAACCGACCGTGAATTGGACGGCGTGGAACGCGACGTGCGGCCGCGCTGCTGCGGTTGCCGGGCGGTTTGGGGCCGCTTCTTGATGCGGTACAAACTGGCCGTCGACTGTCCGCGCGGCGGAATCACGAAAATTTGCGGATCGTCGATGATCCACTGCGTCGACCAGGTGCGGCCGTTTTCCCAGTTGGCCACGTTGAAGAAGAAATTGTTGAATGTCATGCAACGCATGCGGTATGGGAACTGCGACATTATGTAGTCTTCCGCCGTGAGATCATCGACTCCCGGGCTGGCATAATAATGCACCTGCCCGTCGGCGGTGAACGACATGCCGAGCGTCCACCACCCCGGCTCCTTGATGTCCAGCGTGCGCATATCCTGGCCCCGATGGTCGGCACGGACGGAGATCTTGGCGGAGTCTTCTTTCACGCCGCGAGTGGCCTCGCTGCGAAACAGCAAGAACATGCCCGGCCAGTACTCCTCGACCGAGCCGTCCGGTTTGCGGCCTTTGCAGTCGGCGCGCATTCCGAATTGTGGGCCGGATCGGTTCTCCCACTGCTCAAACGGTGGCAGGTACACTCGTACGACGCAGCTCGGTTGCCAGTCGATGGGGATGGATTGGCCCAGCCGCCGGTTGAACATCATCAAGAGGTCGTCCTGCTGCTGTTCATTGCTGATGCGGCCGGGAATGCCGGAGTTCTTCGTGGCGAACAGGAGCGAGCCCGTGCTGCCCGGGATGCCGCCGAAAGGCGTCTCGACGCGGCGCACGATATCGGGCGTGCCGCGTTTGCCTCCTTCGTGCCACAGGCCGTTGCGCGAAATACCGCCGGGACCGCGCTGCTGCTTGTCTTGCTCGTGGCTGCTCTTGGGGTGATTGTAGCGATAGCTCCAATTCGGATCTTCAAAGTCGTCGCAAATGTCGGCAAGGAACTCACCCGTTCCCGGTACGAACGGCGCAGCGGCCGAGGCGCGCGATGCGGCGAACGACACGGCGAGGACTACGATTACCGACGGCGCGGTGGCTCGAATAGATCGCTTCATCGTGATTCCTTCCTTGGGCTTCCTTGGAATGAAGAGAAAGAGGGACGCGGCCATTGCTAGCGTCACATCGAGCGCGCGGCACTGCAAAGTCGCCCTAACCAGTAGTATCGACCGCGGGGCCGCGACGGTTAAGCGGCAATGTGCTACGAAACGTCGGTGCGTAGCTGGCACCGGTCGGTGCCAGCACACAGCTCGCAGGATTCCGCCCGGCCCTGCGTGTGCGCGAGGCAGTGTTCGATCCGCTGCTTGATGACTTCTGCCATCAATGGATGCAAGCCGAACGGCGCGGTGACTAGATAGCGGACGCCCGGATGCTGTCGCGCGGCGGCGGCGGCCAGCCGGGGGATGTCCTCGTTCCAATGCCGGCCCGGCAAGAGAAAATAGGGAAACACTACGACCGTCGTGGCGCCGCGCTCGACGCACCGCGCAAAAGCGGTGGCGATCGAAGGCTCGGCGAGCTCCATGTGGGCCGGCTGGACGACGGAAAGGCCCGACGCCTCGGCAAACTTGCGCGCCACGTCGAGCAACAGCTCGTTGCTCTCGTCGCGCCGCGAACCGTGATCGACGAGGATTACGCCCAGATGAGAATCGTTGATGTCGATCGTGTCGGAAGGTTTAGCCATCGATCTAGTGCGAGCCGCCGGGCTTGTCCCGGCGGGGATGAACCCCGCCGCTCGCAGTGCTATTGTGGTTGCCGCACTTTTTGGCGGGGACCGACGGCGATCGTGGAGTAACGCGAAAGGGGATACTTGCGCAGCACGGCGTTGAGGTCGTCGAGCGTCACTTCGTCGAGCGCTTTGAGATCGTCGGCCACGGTGCGATACTCGCGCCGTTGGAGCCAGTTGCCGCCGACGTTGAATAACCGGCTTCGCGGGCGTTCGCTGCTCAACACGACGCGGGCCTTCACCTTGTTCTTGGCCTGCCGCAGCTCGTCGTCGGAGACGCCGTGCTTTTCGGCCTGCTGAAAGATGGCATGCAGTCGGGCCAGGTTTTCCTCCGCCAGATCCGGCTCGCAGGCGAGCCACGTATAAAACATGCCGACGCCCAGATACTCGTAATGCCCGAGGCTGGCCGTTTCGGCCAGGCCGGGGTCGACTAGTTCCCAATACATTCGGCTGCCCGAATCGTCGCCGACGATCGTTGCCAGCAGCTTGGCCGCGTAGCGGTCGGCATCCTCGGCCGCCGGCGCGTCTGCCAGGCCGAGCACGTATTGCTGCGTTGCTGTCGGACGGTGGATCACTTCGAACCGCGGCTCGCTGGCAGCCCGCGACGCCTCGCGCCCGGGCGCCGCCGGCTTCCAATCGCCGCACCGCGCGGCCACCTGCTTGATGAGCGCCTCGAAATTCACTTTTCCCGCCGCCGCGACGAACACATTGTCGGCGCTGTACCGCGAGGCGAAGTAATCCCGCATTTGCTGCGGCGTCAGGTCGGTGATGCTGCCGCTGGTGCCCAGCACGCTGCGGGCCAGCGGGTGGCTGCCCAGGTGCAGTTGCTTGATCCGGTCGTCCATGCCGAACGGCGGCTGATCGAGATACATCTGGATTTCTTCCAGGATGACTTTCTTCTCCATGTCGAAGTCTTCGGGGCGAAGGCTCGGTCGCAGGATGTCGGCCAGCAGATCTACGCTCTGTTCCTGATACTCGGGCAGCACCGAGGCGTAGTAGGCGGTGCACTCTTCGCTCGTGAAGGCGTTGTAGTGGGCGCCGATCTCGTCGAACTCGCGATTGACGTCGTCGGCCGAGCGGCGCGGCGTGCCCTTGAAGCACATGTGCTCCAGGAAATGGCTCACGCCGGCGACCTGGTCGGATTCGTCCCGCGAACCGGCGCGGACCAGGAAGGCGACGCTCATCGAGTGCGCATCGTCGTTCGTCTCGGCGACGATTTCCAGGCCGTTCTCCAGTTGATGGCTACGAAATTCCAACGGGCACCTCCAGCGGCTCGGGGCCGAGCGTGACGACCAGCATGTCGCGGGGCGGGTTCTTGCTCAAAAATTCGTTGATGCTCTCGGCCGATAATGCGTCTACTAGCGCGCTCACTTCATCGAGTGAGCGAACGCGCCCCAAATGATGCCAATCGCGGGCCAGCGATCCGCTGCGGGCGCTCGTCGACTCCTGCTGCATGATGAGCGCGCTTTTGATCCGCGCTTTGAGCCGGTCCAGCTCGCTCTGCTCGATGCCCTCGCCGAGCCGCATCAGCTCGCGGACGGTGACGTCCAGTGTTTCTTGCGCTCGCTGGGCGGTGGTGCCCGCGTAGCACAACACGCTGGCCCGGTCACGCTGCGTGTGCAGCGAGGCATACACGGTGTAGCACAGCCCGCGCCGTTCGCGCACCTCGGTGAACAGCCGCGAGCTGGAGCCGCTCGACAGCACCCCCACCGCGGCCCAGGCCTGGAAGTAGTCGGGGTGCTTATAGGGGATCGTCGGGTAGGCGATCCCGACGTGCGACTGGCTCGATTGAAACGGAATGTGATTGCCTTCGGGGCGGCCGTCGATTCCGGCAGGTTCGCCGACGTCGCGGGGCTGCCAGTCGCCGAACAGTTGCTGCACGAGGTCGACGAGGCGGCGCCAGTCGAAATTACCGGCCACGGCCAGGATCGCACCGCCGGGCCGGTAATGTCGCTCGTGAAACCGGCGCACGTCGTCGATCGTCGCGGATCGCAAGGAGGATTCGTCGCCGTGGCTCGAGCGTCCCCACGGGTCCGGATAGCGGCGGCGGCGAAGCTCGATCATCAGCTTGTGGCCCGGCTCGTCGTCGATGGTCCGCAGCTCCTGCAGACAGACGTTGCGTCCGGCATCCAGCTGGTCGGCCGGTAGGTGAGGCCGGCGCATCAAGTCGGCGAACAGGCCCAACGCCGGCGCCAAGTTGTCGCGCAACGTGGCGCCGTGAAAGGTCGAGTGCGCGACGCCGACCGATTCGCCGCGCTCGACGCCCAGGTTTTCCAGGTCCGACATCCAGGTGCGGCTGTCGCGCGGCCCGGCGCCGCGGAGCATCATCTCGCAGCTCAATCCCGCCAAACCGGCGCGACCGACCGGATCGCGGCTGCACCCGGCCGGCAGCAGGAAAGTGAACGCCGCCGATTCGACCGACTCTGTCGGCTCGCCGATGAGCACCATTCCATTGGGCAATTCATGAGAGAGAATAGCCGTAGACACGATAGATTTCTTGTTCCGTTTCTCTTCGTTCCACGCTCCGCGTGAAAACGCAGCAGCGGGACGCTTTGCATCTCACGCGCCGCGGAGCGGCGGGTATCGTATTCCCATGCGGAGCGTGGGAACAAGGGCCGTTACGCTACTCAAGAATAGGCCAGTTCCACCGCCTTGAATAGCGTCTTGGTGCGGCGGAACCCCAGCTGTTTGTAGAGCCGCACCGCTCGGTCGTTCTGCGCAGTGACCTCGAGGTAGGCACGCGGCAGGCCGACCTGTTGGAATCCAACCAAGGCGGCGAGGATCAACGCCGTACCCAGACCGCGGCCGCGATGCGGCGGCGTGATGCCCACATTTTGAATCGCGCCATATTTGTGGGTCGCGCGAATGCCTTGAATCGTGCCGCAGTATTCGTAGGAGCCGTCGACAGTTGAAGCCGCCAGCCAGGTCGTCTCCGGCAAGAACCCGTCCTTCTGGCAGATCTCTCGCATCAATCGCTGGCAGCCAGGCAAATCGGCCAGGCAATCGAAAACACCCGCATCGATCTCGTTGCGAAAGCTCTCGAACTTGGCGAGCGCGTGTTCGTCGATCAACTCCGGGTGCCACGCCAAAAGCCGGTAACCCGGCGGTACGGCGACCGGGAGGCACCGCCGGCCGCGCAGGTCCAACTCCATCCGGTAGCGCTTGAAGTAGTTCACGCTCATCCGACGCAGCACCGATCGCGCTAGGACAACTGGGCTCCGCGTTGCCCTAGTAACTGTACCGCCCGGTCAGCGAACCGTCAACTTTTCTCGCGACGACATAACGAGTTACGTCCACAGGGCGTATGGCTTTTGCGCACGCGGCCTTCGGCAAGCAAAACGGATCACAAATGTCTGGTGGCCGTGTTTAGGGAATGTGCGAACTCCATCGCTTGTGAAAGCCGTGTTGAGGATGCCAACTGAACTTGACAAGCGCCAACTATGCGGCGAGAATTTTTTGATGAGTCAAAAAGTGCCGTCCGGGCATGTTGTAGCGGTTTTCCGTTGCATGCCACGGAAAAACCCTAACTTATTGAAAGGCTTCATCTTGCGTCGAATTGCATCTTCCGCAGCAGTGTTCTGGCTGGTGATTGCGGGCTCGGCTGGTTGTGGGAGCGAGGCCCGTCAATCGACCGCCGACAGCCGAACGTTTGTGGGTGAATACCCGATTCAAGTGGTTTGTACCACCGGCCCGGTGACCGACATGCTTCGCAGCCTTGGCGGCGAGCTTTTGGAGGTAACCGGTTTGATGGGGCCGGGCGTCGATCCGCATCTCTATCGGGCGGTGCCGGCCGACGTTGAACGGCTCGCGGCCGCCGACATGATCTTTTACAACGGCCTGCACCTGGAAGGCCGCATGGCGGACTTGTTCGAGCAGCTCTCGGAGCGCAAGCCGACGTTCGCCGTAACGCACGCGCTGGCCGATGCCAAGGACCCGCGACTGCGCAAGCCGCCGGAGTTCGAAGGTTACTACGATCCGCACGTGTGGCACGATCCGAAGTTGTGGTCCGAGTGTGTGACCTATGTCGCGGGCGTTCTCGCTAAATTTGATCCGAGCCACCGCGACGACTATGCTCGCAACCGCGATGCGTACCTGGAGAAGTTACAGGAAGCCGATGCGTATTGCCGACAGCAGTTGGAAACGATTCCTGAGAGGCGGCGGGTGCTCGTGTCGGCCCACGACGCGTTTAATTATTTCTGCAATGCCTACGGCCTGGAACCCATGCCACTCAAAGGCGTGAGTACGGAGGATGAAGTCACAATCGGCCGCATGGACGATGTGGTCGAACTGCTTGTGGAGCGGAAGATCAAGGCGGTGTTCGTCGAGTCGGCGGCCGCGCCGCAGATCGTGCGCGCTCTGATCGAGCCGTGTCGCAGGGAAGGGCACGAGGTACACATCGGCGGCGAATTGTATGCCGATGCGATGGGACCCGCTGAATCGGGCGCCGATAACTACCTGGGCATGATCAAAGCGAATGTCGACACCGTCGTGTCGGCCCTGAAGTAGCCGCGTTTGCCGCGGCATAAGCGTCAGCCGCCGGGCCTAAGTTTGCCGCCGTTTATTCCCATGATTGCTGACACTCGATTGAATACGGCTGCCCCGGAAGCAGCTCATCCAGCGCTCGAAATCCACGACATGACGGTCGCCTACCACCGCAAGCCGGTGCTGTGGGACATCGACCTTGAAGTTCCGGAGGGGAAGCTAGTCGGCATCGTGGGCCCAAACGGTGCGGGTAAGACGACGCTCATCAAGGCGGTTCTGGGTCTGTTGCCGCTGGCGAGCGGCCAGGTGTTCATTTACGGGCAACCGTACGACCAGCAGCGCCGGCTGATCGGCTACGTGCCGCAGCGCGAGAGTGTCGACTGGGACTTCCCCGTGACGGTCAATGATGTCGTGCTGATGGGCACCTACGGCCGGCTGGGCTGGTTTCGCCGGCCCGGCGGGTCCGAGCGCGAAATCGCCGACCGCTGCCTCGATCAGGTGGGCATGAAGGATTTTGCAGACCGACAAATCCGGCAGCTCTCCGGCGGGCAGCAGCAACGGGTTTTCCTGGCCCGGGCGCTGGCGCAGGACGCGCGAATTTACTTCATGGACGAGCCGCTTTCCGGCGTCGACGCCGCCACCGAGGCCGCCATCATCGAGCTGCTGCAATCGCTCCGCTCCGCGGGCAAAACGGTGTTTGTCGTCCACCACGACTTGCAAACAGTGCGCGGATACTTCGATTACGTCGTGCTTCTCAACATGCGGCTCATCGCATGCGGCCCGACGGAGACGACTTTCACACCCGCCAATCTGCACACGACGTACGGCGGCCGGCTGACCATCCTCGACGAGGCAGCCGAGGCCGTCCGTAAACGAGAGCCCATCCGATGATCGCCGCGTCGATCACCACGAACGTCATGCTGGGCACCGCGCTGCTCGGCGCCACGGCCGGCGTAATCGGCACGTTTGCCGTGCTGCGGCGCCGGGCGCTGGTTGGCGACATGCTCGCGCACGCGGCATTGCCGGGAATCTGCATTGCCTTTCTCATCGTTCAAAACCGCGATTTGATCGCCCTGTCGCTGGGCGCGCTCGCGACGGGGCTGATCGGAATCGCGATTCTGACGTTGCTGCGGCGCTGGACGCGCACCAAAGAGGACGCCGCGATCGGCATCGTGCTGAGCACGTTTTTCGGCGCGGGCGTCGTACTGCTCTCGATCATTCAGCAGCAGCCGAGCGGCAACCAGGCCGGCTTGCATTCCTACCTGTTCGGCGAAACGGCCGGTATTACTCGGCACGACGTGTGGCTCATCGCGGGGGTCGCCACGTTATGCCTCGTCGTCGTGACTCTGCTGTACAAGGAGTTCGAGTTATTGTCGTTCGACCAGGAGTTCGCGGCGGCGCAGGGCTGGCCGACGCTCGCGCTCGACTTGTCGATGATGGGGACGCTCGCGGTCGTGACGATCGTCGGCTTGCCAATTTGCGGAGTCATTCTAATGGCGGCGCTGATCATCCTGCCCGGCGCGGCAGCGCGGTTTTGGAGCGATCGACTGGGCGGCCTGCTGGTAATCGCCGCCATCGCCGGCGCATTCGCGGGTGCGCTGGGGACCTTCGTCGCATCGCCGCTGCCGCAGCAGTTGCTTGGTACCCGCATATTAGATGCAGCCAAACTACCGCCGGGACCAGTAATTGTGCTGGCCGGGGCGGCGTTCTTTGTCGTGTCGGTGTTGTTCGCGCCGCGTCGGGGCATTGTGGCCCGGGCCATTGCAGAGTTGAGGCTCCGCGGCCGCATTGCCCGAGAGCATTTGCTCCGCGCCCTCTACGAAATAAGCGAGTCGCAGCAGGTGCACCGCCCCTACGTCGATCGCGCCGAGCTACTGGCTCGCCGGAGCTGGAGCGAATGGTCGTTGAACTGGTCGATCGGCCGGCTGGCCGCCCGCGGACTAGTGGAACGCGACGACCACCAAGTGCGGTTGACGCCCGCCGGACTGGCCGCGGCGGCCGACGTGACACGCACGCACCGATTGTGGGAGCTGTTCCTGGTGGATAGCGCGGGCATCGCCAGCGATCACGTCGACCGCGACGCCGACGACGTCGAGCACATGCTGCCGGCGCCCTTGGTTCGCGATTTGGAGGAGCGGCTGGCGGCGGCCGGCCGGCTGCCGACGGCGCCGCAGCACGTACCCGAGTCGCCCCACGAGCTATTGTGAGTTCGGTTACGCCCATCCTGTTATGCAACTCATGCTCGCTCAACTCGATTGGTGGGAACCGCTGATGTCGCCCGTGGCGGGCCGGATTATCCTCGTCGGCTCGCTGACGAACGTGGCATGCGCGCTCGTTGGTTGCTATCTCGTGCTGCGGCGGATGAGCCTCATGGGCGACGCGATTGCCCATGCGGTCCTGCCGGGATTGGTTCTCGCCTTTGTCTTTTCGGGCAGCATGAGCATCGTGCCGCTGTTTCTGGGCGCGGCCGCCATGGGTTTGCTGACGACGTTCCTCACGCAGACGCTCCACCAATACGGCCGCGTGCCGACCGATGCCAGTATGGGCGTGGTTTTCACCGCGCTGTTTGCATTGGGCGTCGTACTCTTGAAGCGATACGTCACCGGCGTGCATTTCGACGTGGCCTGCGTTTATGAAGGGTCGCTGTCGCATGCCGCGCTCGATACGTTTCATTTCGCCGGCTGGGAACTGCCGCGTCAATTGCGCACGGTGCTGCCTGTGGTGATTCTCAACATCGCGGCGATTCTGTTGCTGTGGAAGGAATTGAAGGTCAGCTCGTTCGACGCGGCACTTGCCTCGTCGATGGGATTCTCGGCCACGCTGCTGCACTACCTGTTGATGGCGCTCGTGGCGGTGACGACGGTGGCGTCGTTCGAAGCCGTGGGTTCGATCCTTGTGGTGGCGATGCTGATCGTGCCGCCGGCCACCGCCCAGCTTCTGTGCGACCGCCTGGGCCGAATGGTGTCGCTCGCTTGCGTCTTCGCCGTCTTATCTGCCGTGGTAGGCTACTGGCTGGCGGTGCGTTGGAACGTCGCCCCGGCCGGGGCGATGGCCGTCGTGGCCGGCGGAATGTACGGCCTGACCGTGTTGTTCGCACCGCAGTACGGCGTCCTTAGCACCCTCATCCGCAATCTGCAAACGTCGCTCCGAATCCTTCGCGAGGACTTGCTCTTGATGCTCTACCGCCTCGAGGAAATCAATACAACACAGCGGCTGCGGCCGGGCGAAGCGGTGGCCGCGGTGGGCGGCGGCGTATTGGCCCGCTGGGCGCTTGCGATGCTGCGTCATCGCGGCCGCGTCCAGCTGCGCGATGGGCACCTGCAAATGACCGACGACGGACGCTGGCGGGCGGTGCGCCTGGTTCGCGGCCACCGCCTGTGGGAGGCCTATTTGGTAAAGCACCTCGGCCTGCCGCTGGATCATGTCCACGCTCCGGCGGACCGCGTCGAGCACTTCATCGGTCAGCCATTGCGCGACGAGCTTGGGCGAGACCTCCAAGGCGCCCAGCAAGACCCGCACGGCCGGGAAATTCCCAACTCGGGCAGCTAACCGACCAACCGCCTCAGCATGCGGAGGTTGATCGAGTCGAGGTTTTTGCCTTTCTCTTCTCCCTTGGGCGTTTCCAGGTACATCGGCACGCGGCGGAAGCGGCGGTCGTTCAACAGCAGTCGGAAGCCCTCTTTGCCGATCATCCCACGGCCAATGTGGGCGTGGCGGTCGACGCGCGAGCCGAGTGGCTTCACGCTGTCGTTCAGGTGGATTGCCCGCACGAGCTTGAGGCCGACAGTCTTGTCGAGCTCGCGCATCGTCGCCCGGTATTCCTTCTCCGTGCCGATCGGGTAACCGGCGGCGAAAATGTGGCACGTGTCGACGCACACCCCCAAGCGGTCCGGGTCCTGTACGCGGTCGATCATCTCGGCGAGCTGCTCGAACTGGCAGCCAAGGCACGATCCTTGCCCTGCCGTGGTTTCCAACAGGCACCTGGTCTTGATCCCGCGCGTCTGGCGGTGCACCTCGTCGAGTGCCCGCACGACCGCCGCGATGCCGGCCTCCTCGCTGCTGGTCGTATACGCCCCGGGATGCGTGACCAAATAGGGAATTCCCAGCCGATCGGCCCGGAGCATCTCCATCACGAACGAGTCGACCGATTTCTTCCACAGCTCGCGGTCCGGGCTGGCCAGGTTGATCAGGTACGAATCGTGCGCCAGCGGATGCGTGACGCCCCGATCGACCAGCGCGGCCTGGAACCGCCGCACGTCGTCGTCGGTCAGCTCCTTGGCCCGCCACTGGTTGTTATTCTTCGTAAAAATCTGCACGCAATCGCATTTCAGCGCGTGCGCAAGCTCCACCGCCTTGTAGTAGCCGCCGGCTATGGATTGATGAGCGCCAAGGATCGCCATGGGAACATTGGATGCTGGATGCTGGATACTCGATGCGGTGGTTACTATGCAGTATTTCGGATGACGCCGCGATCATCCAGGGGGCGTGTGCCTTGAGCGCGAATTACGAACCGTTTACAATCACCCCAACCTCCAGCACCTTTATACCCAAATTCGAGTGTCTAGCATTCAGTATCATGGAACGAACTCTTATTCTGCTGAAACCCGACTGCGTGCAGCGCCGGCTGATGGGCCGGGTGATTGCCCGGTTTGAGGACAAGGGGCTGAACATCATCGCGATGAAGATGATGCGCGTCACGCCGGACCTGGCGAAGCAGCATTACGCGGAGCATGTGCAGAAGGATTGGTACCGCGCGCTGGAATCGTTCATCACGGGCGGGCCCATTGTAGCCGTGGTGGTGGAAGGGCTAGAGGCGATCCGCATCGTGCGCGAAATGCTCGGCGCCACCAGCGGCCTCAAGGCGGCCCCCGGCACCGTGCGCGGCGACTTCAGCTCCAGCCGGCAGATGAACCTCGTCCACGGCTCCGACGGCCCCGAGGCGGCGAAGCGCGAAATCGCCCTCTACTTCGGCGACGAAGAAATTTGCGGCTATGAGCCGACAATCACGGCTTGGCTCCGTGCGGCGGA
>CAZHIV010000070.1:0-3391 GCA_964532675.1 uncultured Planctomycetaceae bacterium | reverse complement strand
CGCCACCGCGCCCGAAGAACCGTTGTCGCGTCTTCGCCAGGTGCTGCTCGTGCTTAGCTCGGTGGGTGCGGCCGTCGTGGCGACACTCTCCGGCTCGTTCACGCTGGGTCGGTTGTGTGGCGCCCTCGCGGCGGCACTGGTGGGAACGGCGCTCGTTGCTCCCCGCGGAGTGTCCGGCGCGGCGGGCGTCGTCGCCTGTGCGCTCGGCGGGTTGATTATCGCGGGCGTTTATTACGCAAACCTGCAGACGGTCAATGCGGCCCTGTTGCTGGCGTCCATCGCCTCCGTGGGCCGGCTGCCGGACGCGGTAAGCGCCCGGCCCGCTTCGCAACAAGCTGTCCTGCGGGCGGCGCTTTGCCTGGTGCCGCTGACAATCGCCCTGGCCAGGTGCCTGGCGTGAGCGTGGCCGACGCCGCAGGCAATAAAAGGCGGCCGGACGAGCGAAAGGCAGGCGCTGGCATTTTTTGCTCCTTTCGGCGATAATTGCGGTGGCGAAGCGGCAGCGCAGACCCCGCAAGGCGGAACAGAGCGATTAGGGAGACCAAGCCATGGCTAACGCATCTCTTCGGCGATTCAGTTTCACCCACCTAGATTCACGTAGGCGAGTCCGCCGCGGCGGACTCGCAATCGCGTCTCGGACTGGCGCGGCTGCGCGATTCGGTTTCACGCTCGTCGAACTGCTCGTGGTGATCACGATCATCGGCATGCTGGTCGCACTGTTGCTGCCGGCGGTGCAGGCCGTGCGCGAGAACGCCCGTCAGGTACAGTGCACAAATAACCTGAAACAAATCTCGCTGGCCACGATGGCCCACGAGACATCGAAGGGGCAGTTCCCCGGCTACTCCCAGTTCGTGAAGCGCTCGCGCACCGTCTGGGCGACGATCGACTACATCGACGGCAGTTTTGTCGTGGAGAGTGCGACGACGACGGACCTGGAGCAGATTTCAGGCTTTAGTTGGGCCACCATCCTTTTGCCGCGGCTGGAACGGAGCGACATTTGGGACCAGATCGTTCAGCCACCGCTCGCCACTCCAGGCGACCTCAGCAGCGCAATCCCGGTTCAGATTCCCCCGATGGAAGTTTATGTCTGTCCTTCGGACTCCGACGCGATTGCGCTGGCCAGTCTCCCCGGCTTGACGTACGTGGCCAACAGCGGCGCCTGGGACCGCGACGGTAGCAATAACTTTCTGTTCGGATCCAACCAGGGCGACACTGTGGACAACGGCGTATTTATGAATTTCACCGAGTACGACCGGAACTCTGCCAAATCGCCCAAAGTGCGCTTGGGCAGCATTAAGGACGGCGCCGGCACCACGCTCATGTACGCCGAGAACATCCACAAGACGTACGAGTCCACCAGCCCCGGCCAGCCGCCCCTGTTCGGTTGGCTAGGGAACCTCAGGGCCACCGATCCGATGGAGCAGCGTTTCGGCATGGTGTGGGTCGTGAACACCAACCCGCAGCCGCTCCCCGGCACCCAACTGGATAATCAGGAGCCCATCAACCGCAACACCACCGATTCCGTGGTCTTCCTGCCGCATCGTCCGGTGTTCGCCCGGCCCGCCGGCCCGCACGGCAGCGGCGTGAACGTTACTTTCTGCGACGGGCACGGCAGTTTCATGCGCGACGACATCGACTACATCGTCTATCAACAACTAATGACGCCCAACGGGCGGGATTGCGTCGATCCAACAGCGCATGCGCCCGTTGTCGAACCAATTGTGACGTTCCGCAACGCCCCGCCGCTCGCCGAGGGCGACTACCAATAGCGCTCGGCCAAAGGCTCTCAGCAAGTGCGCTGCCGGGCGGGCTCACTCTATCCACTCTTCGTCGCTGCGGATAAGCTGAACCGCAAGCGGATGAGTCGCCATTCGGCGGCAATCCGAGCTGTCGATCTCGTGAGGATAGCACTCTGTCCAAGCAGGCGAAAAAAACGAAGAAAGCCAAAGCCGGCGGCGACGACAAGAACGAGCGGGTCATCGCCGAGAATCGCAAGGCGCGGCACAACTACAGCGTGCTGGAGACGCTCGAGTGCGGCGTCGCGCTCACCGGCAGCGAGGTGAAGAGCCTGCGCAGCGGCGGGCTATCGCTCGACGAGGCGTACGGCCGCGTGGACGGCGAGGAAGTTTGGCTCGTCGGGGCGAACATCGCCGAGTACCGCTATTCCCACGCCCTGAACCACGAACCGAAGCGGCGCCGCAAGCTGCTCATGCACCGCCGCGAGGTCAGCAAGTTCGCCGGGCAGGCCTTCGAGAAAGGCCTTACGCTCGTGCCGCTCAAGATGTATTTCAAGGAAGGCCGGGCCAAAGTGCTGATGGGCATCTGCCGCGGCAAGCAGAAGCACGACAAGCGCGACTCGATGAAGAATCGCGAAATGCAGCGCGATATCGACCGGGCAATGCGGCGGAGATAACCACAGAGGCACGGCGGACAAAGCAGATTTGTAATTTCAAATTTGCAATTTGTGATTGGTCATTTCGGAAATGACCAATTTCAAATGTCAAATTACCAATGACAAATCTTCGCTTCCTTCTCGGTGCTCTCTGTGACTCTGTGGTTAATGTTTTGCCTTCAGGGTGCGGCGATGACTACCGCCGCGGCCTGGCCGGTCGTGTTGTGGTTCAGCTTGATGAAGGCGAGCGGATCGGCCCGGCCTAAGTCGGTGACGACATTGACCGGACATGCTGGATCGGGCGATTCGTAATTCAGCGTCGGCGGAATCGTTTCGCGCTCCAGGGCCAGCAGGCTCACGACGAGCTCGACCATCCCGCTGCCGGCGCCCAGATTGCCGAAGTAGCTTTTGGGCGCCGTGACGGCGACGCCGCCAAGAACGTCGCGGATGGCGCGGGCTTCGATCGAGTCGTCCTCGCGGGTGCTGTTCCCGTGGGCGTTCACGTGGCCGATCTCCGACGGTTCCATGCCGGCCAATGCCAACGCGGCTTGGATGGTTCGCCGCACGGCGTCGCCGGTGGGCCGTTTGTCGTCGGCCGAGAGTTCGCATCGCGAAGCCGTCGCGGCGACTCGGGCGATTGACCGCGCGCCGCGGCGATTGGCATGTTCGCGGCTTTCGAGCACGATTTGAGCCGCCCCTTCGCCGTACACCATTCCGCTGCGGCGTGCATCGAATGGCCGGCAGACCGTGGCCGGCGGGCCGGCGCCGTTCGAGGCCAGCCGTTGGTTCCCACGCCAGAGAAAATCCATCACGTTGAGCCGCGTGCCCGTGCCGCCCACGATCATCACGTCGGCCTGGTCGCGGCGAATCACGTTGGCGGCCTCCGCGATGGCCAAGACGGGCGACACGTCTCCCAAGGAAATCGTGTTATTCGGCCCGCGTGCGTCGTAGCGGATGCCGATGTGACACGCCGGCATATTCGGCAGGTACTTCAACATC
>CAZHIV010000069.1:0-8693 GCA_964532675.1 uncultured Planctomycetaceae bacterium | reverse complement strand
TCAAGAAACCGTCGCCCTGAATGGCCACGTCGAGCGGATTGGCGCTGATCTCGATCGTGCCCTGCGTGAAGTTCGGGTTAATGGCCGCCACCTTCACGCCGAGGCCAATCTGGCGCGGGTTCGTGCCGCCACGGCTGGCCGAGGGCGTCGAGCCGATGCTTTGCGTTTGCAGGAACTGCGTGGAGAACAGCACGTCGGATTCCTTGAACCCCGTCGTGCCGGAGTTCGCCACGTTGTTGCCCACCACGTCGATTGTCGTCTCGGCGGCTTGCAGGCCCGTGAGGGCCGTCGTCATTGCGGATTGCAGACCCATGTGTTTTCTCCTCCCCGTGAGAATTGATTTGTTGGTTGTCCGTTGTCCGTTGTCAGTTGTCAGTTGTCCGTTGTCCGTTGTCAGTTGTCAGTTGTCCGTTGTCCGTTGTCAGTTGTGGGCACTTCTGGTGATGGGTGTTATGTCGCTGGTCATTGGTCATTCGTCATTCGTCATTGGTCATTGGTCATTCGTCATTCGTCATTCATCACAGCGCCGGCGGCCGAATCTCTGCCACGTTTTTCAGGCTTACTTGGAAGCTGCGCAAACGGGACGTGATGTCCTTCAGGAACGGCTCCGTCTGCCGCGCCTCGCTGCGGGCATCGTCGGCGAGCGTGTCGAGATACGTCGCTTGCGTGCCGTTGGTAATGGTCCCCACGAGCCGATAGTCGCCTTCGCCGGACGCATCGGTGCGGTAGATGCGCTTCGGCCCGGCGGTGGTGGGCAAATTCCGCAACCGGATGGATTCGTAGTCGTTGAGGCTGCTTTCCGTGGAGATGGCGTCCTCTCCCGAGAGCTCAATGCCCGCCAGCCCTTCTTTTCCTTCCCATACGATGCGGTAGCTGTAAGTGCCTTTCGACAGCTCGCCCGGCTCGATCGACGGCTCGGCGTGCGTCGCCAGGTCGAGATGGAGCTTCGGATGATTGCCGTCGATGGAAACTCTCGTGACGACGCCGCTGACGCGCTGGTTGTCGTCGGAGACGGCGTCCACGTCGGCGCCGATCAAGTTGGTTGCGCTCGTGATGTTCTGCCCCAGCAGCACGCCCTCCAGCGTCGCGGTGAGCTTGTCCGTCGCGCCGACTTCGCGGATCTGGCTGATCTGCGCCAGCATGTCCTTGTTGTCGAGCGGATTGAGCGGGTCCTGGTTCTGCAGCTCGGCGATCATCAAGCGCAGGAACGTGCCCAGGTCGATATCGTTGATCGCGTCGCTCGTGCCGCTGAAAGGCTGGCTGGCCGACGCGGAGCCGACATCCGTCGAAATGCGTGTCATTGAAGTGCTTTCTGATTTGCTGTCACTAGCCCGCCGCGCGAGCGAGGGAAACGCTTCCTCCCTTGCTCGCGCGGCGGGCTACTGTGGGGTTATGCCACGATGTTCAGCATCGCGTTGTGAATTCTGTTGTCGACCGTCGGCGTCTCCCGCGGGGCGGGCTCGCCGGCATTCGGCTGCGCCGCCGGCTGGCGACGCGGCGGCGGCTGGTCGGGGTGCTGATGGTCCTGTTGTTGCTGCGCCGCTCGGCCGTCCGACTGGCCGCCGCTGCCGTCGCGGCGCACATCGACGTCGAACCGCTCGACGCGGATGTTTTGCTCGGCCAACCGGTCGCGAAGCGCCGGCAGATGGTCGAGCAGCACGCGGCGAGCAGCCGGGGTCTCGGTTTCCAGAGCGGCCGTCATGACGCCGTCCTTCACCGTCAGCTCGAGCCGCAGCGACCCCAGCTCCGGCGGGCTGAGTCGCAGTTGCAGCGTGCCGCCTCGCTCGTGAGCCGTCTGAAATGCTTTGGCCACCCGGCCCACGAACCGTGCCGGATCGACGCGAGGCATGTCTTCCCCGTCGGCAGCCCGCGAGGAGCGAGTCGTGCCGCTGGCTCCGCCGTTCGGCTTCGCCAACAAGTTGGCAAGCGCATCGGCTTTCGGCCCGCTCGCTTTGACCGGGTGACCACTCGAGTCTTCCGCGGTGCCGGCATTCGCTGCTGCATTGGCTGAGTTCTGCGACACCACGCTGGCGACAACGGAGCCGGTGACGTTCATTGTTGCCGGCTCGCTTCGCGACGCCGGGCCGGCGGCGCGATGCCGCGGCTCGTCGGCATTCGGCCTGGTCTTGTTCGCCCGGTCGCCGGTGTTCGGCAAGTCGCTGGACTCGCCAGGTCGATTTGCCGGAATGCTGGCCTTCGTTTCCAGCGCCAATTCGCCATTTGCCGCTGTCCGCGTGGCGGATCGTGAATCGTCCTTTTTGCCCTTTTGAGCTGTCGCGTCGGTCGGGCCGTCGCTTTCCGCGTCGCCCCGTTTCACAGTCTTGGCCCGGACGGCTGCATCCGCCGTTTGGTCTGGTTCCTCCGTCCGCGTTGCAGCTGCCGCGACTCGGTCCGCCGGACGTTCCGATTTTGCCTTGTTGCCGGCGATTTGCATCGGCTTTTCGTTTGTGGCGTCCTCGCCGCTTTCTTCCAGCGCCGAAGCCTCGTCGGTCGACACACGGATGGTCGCAATCCTCTTCGCCGATTCATCGACCGTAGCAACTGCGATCTGTGCGCTGGCGGCGCTCGCGGCGTCGGCGGTCGGTTGGTCGGGTTCGTCCGCGTGCTTGCCATTCCCTTCGTCCGAGGATGAATCCTTACCGTCCACTTCGGTCGGCGTCGTCGCCTGGGAGTCTGTCGTTGTGTCGGCTGTCGAGCTTTCGTCCGACGGGGCCGCTTCGCTGCTGTTTTCTGCTGGCCGGTCTTGGCGGAGATCCGGCGATCCCGAGTGGTCGCTCCCTTCGCTCGTCGCCGGCCCCTGGGCAACATCGAGCGTCGTCGTGCTGCTGGTCCGCAACGCTTCCGGAGCCGGATTAGGACGATCGGGCGTCTTGCTTGTCGCGTCGGCCGTCGTCGACGCCCAATTGAAATGCGCGCCGAAATCGGGCTGAAGCTCGTTGGCGCGCACGCCGGAGCCCGGCGCGCGGGCCGATACGGCGGCCGTCAACTGGAACAACTGCTCGATATTGGTTTGACTCATCGCGTGGCAACTCCCGCCTCGGTATTGCTTCCCGTCAATTCCTGGCCTGCTGGGAATCAAGATTGTCCGTTGTTTGCTGAAACTGCGACGCGTCTTCGCCGCGCCCCAGGATTCGCTGGTGGATCTCGTGCAGCTTGTCGAGTTCCGCGTCGGTCTCGAACGACTTCAGAATCTTCGACAACTTGGTTTCCGACATCCGGCTCATCAACAGAATGGCGTCGTCCATCCGGCCTTCGTCGATCCAACGCATGAGCGAGTCCTTCGCCACGTCGGGCTGAAGCTGCTCGAGCTGGCTCACGACCGTCGCCACGTTCTCCTGCGTCGTCAACTCTTGCTGCTGCCGCTGCTTTTCCTGGAGCTCCTGAGCCTGCCGATGATTTCGATCGGCGCGCTCCTTAAGCTCTTGAAAGCGATGGTGGTATTCCTGGCTGCCGCGCTGCAGCGCCAGCAGCTTTACCTCGTGATTGCGATCCAGCAGTTGTTGATAGTGCGCAACCTCTTCGAGCGACGGCTCCTCCGGCGGCACCTCGTCCTCGCTCTTGGCGTGGGTCTCCGCGATCTGGTGCAAATCCACATCATGCAGCAGCGCCACCATTCGAAACACTTCCTCGTCGTTCAGTCGCTCGGTGTGCCATAGGTACCCGATCGCCAACGCCAGCGTGATTACCGTGGCGGTGCACAGGTAACCGATCAATGCCAGCCCGAAGTTGATGATTTTGCCCATGGTCAAACACCTACGAACCACGACACCACTGCGTCAACGCGGCTTCATCGAGCTGGTTCTTTTCCCTACGCGCCTCGCGGCGGCGGTGCTCGCGCCGATGTCGCTCGTCGAGCAGTTCCAGGACGCGCACCTCGCGGTCCGCCTCCACCAGGTTGCGGCGGCGGCGCTCGATCTCCGCCGCCAGCAGGACCGTTTGCTTGGCGAGCTCCTCGTCTCGCGACTTGAGCAACAGGTCGTAGCGCTGGGCTTCCAGGAGGCGGTTGACGTCGAGGTAGCGCCCCGCGCTTGCCGATCGCTGAATGTCGCGCATACGCTCGTGTTCCGCGGCGAGCTCCTCGCGCTTTGCGGCCAGCAATTCGGCCGCCCGAAACGCCTCGGCCAGCGCCGAGCGGCACTGGTCGCGCGCCCGTTCGCGCACTTTTTGCAACGTTGCCAGTCGGAAAATGTAATTGGCCATAGGACAATTCGTCGAAGCGGTCAGACTCCAGCGCTCGCCGCCTGGGCGCCGGCCCCGACGACGGCGGGCGGCTGCATGGGCGTTACCGGCATTGCCATTTTTGCCTGGCATTGTGCCGCCAGGTTCGTCACTTGTTCGACTACCTGTTCGAACGACGTCGCCTGGTCGACCGGTTGCCGCAGCAACTCGTCGATCGCCTCGCGCATCTCGACGGCCGTATCCACGGCCCGATTGCTGCCGCGCCGGTACGCGCCGATCGAAAGCAGGTCCTCGTGCTCCGCATGGGCGGCCAGAAGTTGGCGAATGGTGAGCGCCGCGGCCTGGTGCTGCGGGCTCGTGATGTCGTTCATCAATCGGCTGATGCTGGCCAGCACGTCGACGGCCGGGTAGTGGCCGCGCGATGCCAGCTTGCGCGACAGCCACACGTGGCCGTCGAGCAGGCCTCGCACGGCGTCGGCCACCGGCTCCGTTTCGTCGTCGCCCTCGACGAGCACGGTGTAAAAGGCGGTGATGCTCCCCAGGCGACTTTGCCCGGCGCGTTCTACCAGCCGGGGCAGCAGCGCGAACGTCGAGGGCGGGTAGCCGCGCGTCGTGGGCGGCTCGCCCGCGGCCAGCCCGATTTCCCGCTGCGCCATGGCGAACCGAGTCACCGAATCCATCAGCAGCAGCACTTGTTTGCCTTCATCGCGAAAGTACTCGGCCACCGCGGTGGCCGTCGACGCCGCGTGAACGCGGGCCAGCGCCGGCTCGTTGCTCGTGGCCACCACGACCACGCTCCGCGCGAGCCCTTGTGGCCCGAGGTCGCGCTCGAGGAACTCGTTCACCTCGCGACCTCGCTCGCCGATCAAGCCGGTCACGATCACGTCGGCATCGGTGTAGCGGCTCATCATGCCCAAAAGCACGCTCTTGCCGACGCCGGAGCCGGAGAAGATTCCCAGCCGCTGGCCGCGGCCGCAGGTGAGTTGTGCATCGATGGCGCGAACGCCAGTCGCCAACGGGATGCTGATCCGCGGCCGCTCTACGGGCGGCGGCGGCAAGCTGTCGCGAAGTACCCGTCCGGGCAGCATCGGTTGCGGCCGGCCGTCGATGCAGCGGCCCCGCGCGTCGATCACGCGGCCGAGCAGCCCCGGACCGACTCGCAGCGTACTGTTCGTGCGTGCAAGCCACACTCGATTGCCGCGTCGCACGCCGGCAGTCGCACTCAGCAAGTACACGAGCGTCAACCCGTCGCGGAACCCGACGACTTCGCCCTCCACCGCGGTGCTGGCGTCGCGCTCGATGCGAACTTGCGCGCCCACCGGCGCCGGGAAATCGGCGACCGCGGCCGTCATGCCGACCGTCTCCACCACGCTGCCGGCCAGCGACGCGGTCATGGTCTCGTTCAAGTTGGCGATGATTTCAGAAACCATATTTCCCGTAGCAGAATTCGCAAGAATTCTGATGGATCGTGTAAAGGCTGAAGACTTGCGACTTCAGCTACGATTCTTTACTCCAATTCTTGTTCGATCCGGCGAAGTTGCGATTCGATCTGCTGATCGATCTCGCCGAACTTTGTCACCACGCGGCAGCCGCCGGGCCCGATCGCCGGGTCGGCGACGATCGCGCTGGGGACGAGTTGGCACAGCGTCTCGGCCAGCCGGTTGATTTGCGATCCCAGCGTTTCGTAATCGGTCTGACTTACGTGCAGCGTGATCGCCGCCGAGCCGGCCGCCAGGCGGAGGGTTTCCGCGATCAAATCGAGTGTGATTTGCGGCTGGTGGGCGACCTCGCGGCGGATGATGCGCGCGGCGATGGCCGTGGCGACCTGGACCGCCGAACGTTCCCAATAGCCTTGCAGCTCTCCCTTGGCATCGTTGAGCTGCCGCACAAGCTGCTCCAGCGCGGGAAGGGCCGCGTCCATTCGACGGGCAACTTTCTGCTCGACGGCATCCTCGGCCGCCTTGCGGCCGGCGACTTCCGCCTCGCGGCGGACTTGCTCCGCCTCTCCGTGCGCCTGCTGCACGATCTTGGCTGCTTCCTGCTGCACTGTCTTCAAATAGTCGTCGGCCCGGCCGCGCATGTCCGCAAAGCTGAACGCGACAGCGCCTTGGGCGCGGCCCGAGGGCAACTGCCGAGCCGTATCTTTGCGAATAATCGTGGCCATCGTGCGGAATCCGTTCCAAGAGTGAGACGTCAAACGTACGCGACGGCGGCCGCCGATCGCCGGCGGGCCAACTGTTGTGCGGCCACCTGGGCGACCAGCCGTTGTGCCGCTTCGACGTCGCTGAGCCGCGTCGGTCCCAGGCGCCGCAGCTCGCGTCGAAACGCTTTCGCCGTCCGTTTCGGCATCTGATTACAAATGCGATCGACCAGCTCATCGCCCGAAGCCGCGAGCGCCAGCACGAGCGCATTGGCGTCGACCTCGTGCAGCACGCTCGCCAGCGTGCGGTCGTCCAGGTGGACCAGGTGGTCGAAGTCGATGCGCGGTAGGGGCTGGACGCTGGGGGCTGGGGGCTGGGGTAACGGTCGCACTGCAACGACCGGCAAAGGAACGTGTCGTTGCTCGGCGCGTGGCCGCGGCGACGGCTTCGATCCAGTTGCCGTGCTTCGCTGTTTGCTGCGTCGTGGCGATGGGATTGGCTTTGCAGGCTCGCTATCGTTCGCTTTTAGCTTGATGAGGATGGCGTTGCGCGTTTTTGCGTCGGCCGCGGCGAGGATGGCGGCGACGGCGTCGCGGCGGCGATGGTGCTCGGCGCGGCCGCCCGTGCGCTGGGCGATCCACGCGGCCAGCTCGCTTTCCAACACGGCGATGCTCTCGTGATCGGTTTCGCCCAAAACCGTCAGCCGCTCGATCGTTTCGGCCTGCAACTTTTCCGGCAACGCGGCCAGAACCATAGCTGCATGCGCCGGCGCCAGGTGCGACAGCACCACCGCGATCGTCTGCGCGTGCTCGCGAGTTAAGTAGCTTACCAATACGCCGGTCGGAGCGTTTTGCAGGAAGTCAAACCGAGTAGCCTTGTTTTTGATGGGCGGAAGGTCAGCGGCCGTCTGCAACTCGGCTTCGCCTGTCGTCTTCGAGATCGAAAGCTCGACGCCGCGACTCGCCGGCTCCGCGGCCAGCGGCGTCGTGCGGCGAAACTCGGCCAGCACGTCGGCCTGCTCGTCTGGGTCGATCGGTCCCAGCTCGCGAATCGCCTGGCGAAGTTTGGCGGCCTCGGCCGACGAAAGCTGCGCGAGCAGCCCCGCCACCGCGTCGGCGTCGAGACTGCGGATCAGCACCGCGGCCTTGCGCAAGTTGGAGTTAGTGTTCGTCATGCACTGCTCATTAAAAAAGCGTTTCAGACTATCTCACGCAAAGGCGCTAAGTCGCAAAAGTTCGGAATATGGGAAGCATTCCTTCCTCTTTCAGCGGGAATATACCCCATCCGCATTTTCGGCTTCCCAGGTAATTCCCTGTTTAAAGATTGGCCCTATCGTGAGTTCTTTGCGCCTTTGCGCCTTTGCGTGAGATGTCCCTATCCGGCTTTGCCGATCCACGATCGCAAGATGTCGGCCGCGGCATCGGGGTCGTCGCGGACAATCTCGGCCAGGTCATCCTTGATCGACTTGCCCTTCTTCAGACGCAGCCGCGGGCGGTCCTCTGCCGGCTCCTGGTCGTTGCTGGTTCGCGTGGACGGCTCCTCGGCGTGCAGCGTCAGGGTGGGGGCCGCGCCCGTTCCGCCGGCGGCGGCGCTCGGCGGTCCGCCGCGCACGATGCTCCGCAGAACCACCAAGCTGAACATCGCCACGCCGAGCATGGCCAGCGTGCTCCAATAGCGGCCCAGCCAGGATACTGCCCGACCGGTCGTGGAAGGCGGCACGATATCCGGCGCCGGCAGCGAATCGAGCACCACGACGCGGACGTGCTTGTACGTGTTCTCGCCCTTGATCGCCTGCAGCAGCAGCAGCGGCTCGACAATGTTTTCCACGTTGCGGATCACATCATCCGTTACCACGGTCAAGTCTTCCGGCTTGGGCGGGTCGGTCGCGGCCTTGTTCCGCGATTTCCACACGCTCTCGATATAGCTGCCGGGAATCGTCACCGTCGCCCAGACTTCCTTCGGTGTGTAACCTCGTTTGAAACTGGTGTTTTCCTCGCGGCCGACGACGTTCTCCGTTTCGGACGTGACGCTCTTGGACGTATTGCTATTCTGCTGGGTTGCTTCGCTCGCGCCTTGCCGAGTCGGGCCCTGGGCGACCGTGCCGGGCCGACCGCCGCCCTTGGTCGTCGTTTGCGACGTATCCTGCGAGGTTTCCACCAGCCGGCCGGGGGTCGTCGCGTTCTTATCCGGCTTCACGCTGCGAGTCGTTTCTTCCACGGTGTCGTCGAGCTCGGCGTTGACCTCCACCCGGACGCCCGGAATATCGCGCAGCGCGTTGAGAATGCTCTCGCGTTTCTGCATTTCGAATGCGACTTTGGTTTTCAAGTACTCGTCGTCGAACATTTCGAACGAGACGGCCCCTTCCGAGCCGTG
>CAZHIV010000068.1:0-12381 GCA_964532675.1 uncultured Planctomycetaceae bacterium | reverse complement strand
CCGACGGCGGGGCAGTTCAAGCCGATCGCCACGACGGGCGACTTCCAGATCTGCGAGCTGATGCCGCAATTGGCCCAGCAGATGAAGCACCTGTCGGTAGTCCGCTCGATGAGCACCCGCGAGGCGGACCACGACCGGGGCCGATATTACATGCACACCGGTTTCGTGCCGAATCCCAGCGTCGAGCATCCGAGCTACGGGGCGGTGATCGCGCACGAATTGGAAGACGACGTGCCGGAGCTGGAGATTCCGCCGTTCGTCTCGATCGGCGGGGCCAGCGAAGGGCCGGGCTTCTTGGGCATGGGCTACGCGCCGTTCCAGGTAGATGCCGACGGGCGGATTCGCGACGTCGCGATGAGCGTGCCCTGGCAGCGGATGGTCGACCGGATGAAGCTGCTGTCGATGCTCGAGTCGCGGTTCATCGACGAGCGGCGCGGCTCGGCGGCCGAGGAGCACGCCAAGGTGCTGGCGAAGACGCAAGCGCTGCTCACGAGCGAACAGATGAAGGCGTTCGAGGTCCGCAGCGAGCCGCAGGAGATGCTCGAGCGGTACGGCGAGGGCAACTTTGGCCGCGGGTGCCTGATGGCGCGGCGGCTGGTGGAAGTGGGCGTGCCGTTTGTGGAGGTGAACTCCGGTGGCTGGGATTTACATCGGGGCTGCTTCACGTCGCTGGCGACGAAACTGCCCGAGCTCGATAAGGCGTTCAGCGCGCTGGTGGTCGACCTGCGGGAGCGCGGCCTGTTGGAGAGCACGGTGGTGCTGTGCATGGGCGAGTTCGGCCGCACGCCGCGGATCAACGGCAACGCGGGCCGCGACCACTTTGCCCGGGCCTGGAGCGTGGTGCTGGGCGGGGCGGCGATCGAGGGCGGCCGGGCCATTGGCAAGACGAACGCCGACGGCACGGGCGTCGAGACGGACCCTTATTCGTCGGAGGACCTGATGGCCACGGTCTGCCACGCGCTGGGCATCTCGCTGCAAACGACGTATACGGCGAAGAATGGCCGGCCGATGAAAATCGCCGGCGGCGGGCGGGTGATCGAGGAGCTGTTTGCGTAGGGATGTAGGCAGGCGGAGCGAGCCTGCTACAATAGGGCGATGAGCGAACAACCCAAACATACGGCCAAACTCACGTCGGCGCCGACCGAAAGCGAGGCGTCCATCCTTATCGCAGCCTTACAGGAAAACGGCATTCAAGCTTCGTCCGAGGAGTACAGCTCCGGCCTGCGCGCCGGGGCCTGGAACTGGGTTGGCGTGCTCGTCGCTGAAGACGATCTGGAAAAAGCGAAAGAGGTCTTGGAGCAGGTCAAGAGCGAGAACGACCACATTGACTGGTCGCAGGTCGACGTCGGTGAGCCGGAGGACGAGTGACGTCGGCCAGCCAATCGGTGGCGGATCGAGCGGATCGCATCGTGCGGCTGACTTCGACGCCGCTCGAAGCGGAAGCCGGCATTATTGTCGCCGCGTTGGAACAGCAAGGAATCAAAGCCACGATGACCGGCGAGGCGACCGCCGGCTTCCGCGCCGAGGCGCCCGGCTGGGTGCAAGTGCTCGTGGCGGAAGACGATTTGGCGCGCGCCGCAAACGTGCTCAATGAAGTCCGCGAAGGGCAGGCGGCGATCGATTGGGATTACGTTGACGTCGGCGAACCTGCCGAAGCCAGTCTGGCCGGTGCCATTCCTAATTGGACGAGCTTGAAGCTCTGGCGGCGCATCGCGTACGTGCTCGTCGTCGTCTACTTACTCTGGGTGGCTGTCGATTTCGTCGCTGCTCTGCTCGGCCTGCTGCTGCGGGCCGCTGGGCTATGAGCTTCCCGGGATTCGCCGGAGTGACCGCGGTCGCCAGCCTCACAACCGGCAAAGGCCGCGCCACGTGAAACGTCGTCACACGGCGCTTTCTAACTGTCGCCGGATAGGTTCAGAGAAAGCGTATACCGCTGCGTCCACCCTCCCCCGGCCCCTCCCATCTAGGGAGGGGAGTTTCTGAGGCTCCCATCTAGGGAGGGGAGGATCAAGCTCGTGGTAGAGTTGCAGTGGTCGCCGCGTGGTTGCGGCGGCCGGCACCACTGGCTCGGCGCGCGAGTTTCTCCATGACCTCTCCGCTTCTGGAACCGGCCGACGCGCTGGATGTGTCGCCGGGGCCCGTTCCCATATTTGCGCCCCGGAAGACGGTCCGCGTGCTGCACCTGGTGAACGGCGAGCATTACTCGGGGGCGGAGCGGGTGCAGGATCTGCTCGCCCGGCAACTGCCGCGGTTTGGCTGCGAGGTCGGTTTCGTGTGCGTCAAGCCGCGACGCTTTCCGGCGGAGCGCGAAAGCAAGGACACGCCGCTGATAGAAATGCCGATGCGGGGGCGGTTCGACGCGCGCGTCGTGCGGCAGATCGCGGCGCTGGTGGGGGATGAGAAGTACGAACTGATCCACGCCCATACGCCGCGGACGGCGCTGGTGGGCTCGCTCGCGGCGCGCCGCGCCGGCGTGCCGTTCGTGTATCACGTGCACAGCCCGGTGGGGCGCGACTCGACGCGGCGGGTGCTGAATTGGATCAACGGCGTGGTGGAATGGGCGGCGGTGCGCAATGCGGATCGGCTGATCGCCGTTTCGCCGAGCGTGCGCGAGTACATGATCGCCCGCGGCGCCGCTGCGGACCGCGTCGTGTGCGTGCCGAACGGCGTGCCGGGCCCGACCCGGTCGTGCGAGCGCCGGCCGCCCACGGGGACCTGGACGCTGGGGTCGATCGCCCTGTTTCGGCCGCGCAAGGGGATCGAGGTGCTGCTCGAAGCGCTGGCCGCGTTGCGGTCGCGCGGCGTGGACGTGCGACTGCGTGCCGTGGGCAGCTTCGAAAAGGCCCGCTACGAAGCGGCGACCCACTCCATGGCCGAGCGGCTCGGCCTGGCGGAGGCCATCGACTGGATCGGCTTCACGCGGGGTATCAATCGCGAGCTGGCGAAGATCGACCTGTTCGTGCTGCCGAGCCTGTTCGGCGAAGGGCTGCCGATGGTCGTGCTGGAAGCGATGGCGGCGGGGCTGCCGGTGATTGCCTCCCGCGTGGAAGGCGTGCCCGAGGCGGTGGCGCATCGCGAGACGGGGCTGCTGGTGGAACCGGGCAGCGTCAGCCAGTTGACGGGTGCAATCGAGCGAATCGTTAGCGGCCCGATCGATTACGCCGCGCTCAGCCGCGGCGCTTGCCGGCGGCATGCCGAGATGTTTTCCGACGCCAAGATGGCCGCGGGCGTGGCGGCCGTTTATCGCGAAGTGCTGACGAAGCAGTAGGGCTCTTACCGGGCCGCCGGGGCGGGTTGGGCGGCTTGCTCGAGCGGCATGTTCTCGACGACCCGCTTCCAGCCGAACGGCGTGCGCGGTCTGGCAAACAGCCCTTGCAGCACCGCCAGAGGGCTATTCACCGAGGCGGTCGCCAGGTCGAACATATACAGTTGCCGGCTGCCGTTGGGCAGTTGGACCTGCATGTGGGTCGGCAACAGCCGCTGCCGGTCGAGCATCACGTCGACCTGGCTGAACTCCGCGGCTTGCTGCTGGAACTTCGGCCGGGCAACGAGCCAGAACTCGTTGGCGTTCTCCTGGGCGACGCGAATCCAGTAGCGCTGCTTCAGCTTCTCGGCCTCGGCGCCGAACAGGAACGGCAACGGGCCGTCGGCAATCGCCTTCCCTTGTAGCTGCGGCGGAATGGGCCGCTCGACCAGCTGCTTCTGGTTGTGCCGGTACTCGAACACGCTCTTGCCGTCGCACACCCAGTGCTCGCCGACGGCGTTGGGCTGGGTGACCCAGTCTCCCTGCGGCCGTTCGGCGGGCGGCTGGCCGGGCGGCACCGCCGGCGCCTGGAACACGTTGATCTCGGTGATCTGGAAGCTGCCCTTATCCGGCCGCTGGTAGCTCAGCTCGCCCTTGTCCTTGTTGAGCGGGATGTTCGGGCCCGGGCCGAAGGCTACGTTGTACTCCCAACGCTGGAACGAGCACTTGAAATTGTCGACCTTGTCGCTCGCGGTTTCCCAGGCGACTAGCACCTGGTCGAGCCGCGCCTGCTCGAGCGAGTTGAGCTGGAAGCCGTCTGGAGCCTGTGGCGCTTGCTGGGCCTGTTGCGCCGCGGGCAATCGCACCGCCTGCTGGGCCGCGAGCGGCATTCCCAGGAAAAGGCAGAGCATCAAACCGGCCGGCGCGTGGCGCGTAGGGAGCATTCGCTTGTCTCGTGCAAGGGTAGAACGAGTGGTCGCCGAGGGGCGGAGACTATATCGGCAGCGAGGAAACAGACCTAGGCCAGCTTGCCATGCTATCGCAGGCCGAACGGCCGGTGGCGGCCAGTGGCTTTACGCATCGACCTTGACCGGCGTTCGCAGCCTGCCGATGATACGCGGCCCTTTCTTTGGCCAGTTTGGCGCCGCTATCTCGCCAATAGCCGGACCGCTACGCCCTCCGGCTATCGTGCGTGGGAATGCGAAGAACGGAAGCTGTTGCAGACTATGAATAAGTCGTCTTCAAATCTTGGTCGACCAATTGTGCGCGCCGTCGCCGTTCTGATTCTGGCTGCGAGCACGGCCGCGGCGCACGGCGAGCCGCCGCCGTCGGCCGCGAAGGCGGCCGTTCAGCAAGCGTCGTTCGACCGTGCGCCACGGGGCGGCGAACCGCAAACGATTCAGTTCGGCCGGCGGGCGGCCCGCGTGGGCGACGAGGTCCAGCAGCGGCTGTCGCTCGAAGTCCGGCTCAACACGTCGCTCCGCCAGGGCAACGAGCTATTGGAAAAGGATCGCTCGATGCTGCACACGTCGCAGCGGCGCGTGGTGGCTACCACCGCCGTCGATCGCAACCGCACCACCGCGGTTCGGGTGCGCTATGTGGAAGCGACCAAGCAGCTCACTTCCGGCAATTCGGCCGAGGAATCGACGCCGACAGTCCAGCCAGTGCAGGGCAAAGCGTACGACTGCCGGCGGGCGCCCGGCGAGGGGGGCGAGCTGATCGTCACCGATGCCAGCGGGCAGACGCCGCCGCCGGAGGAGTACGAAATCGTGGCGCAGAGCATGGAAACGGTCGGCCGGCCGAATCCGCTGGCGGAGTTTCTCGCCGGCCGGACGGTGACCGTGGGCGAGACAATCGAGTTGCCCAAGGAGCTGGCCGGGCAGCTCTTCAACCTGGGCGACCGGTACGGCGAGGTCACGCGATTCGACCTGACGCTGGAGAAAACGGAGTCTCGCGAGGGGGCCACGTGCGCCGTGTTCCTGGCCTGCGTCGAGGCGGCCTCGAACGATTCATCCCAAATGCGGATGCAATTGGAAGGACCGTTGGTGATGCAGATCGAAACGTGCCGCGCCATGCGACTCGCTTTATCCGGCCCAATCGGCATGTCCGAGACACGCGGCAGCTACAGCACGGTTTACCAACTGCTCGGCACGGGTCAGTTGAAGATGGGCATCGACTCGCTCTACCGCGATGCCGCGCGATGACCGTACGCTGTCAACGCTATCTGTTCGCATTTCATTGCACATCTTGAACGCAGTGCGTTCGCCGTGCGTAGGATTGGTTGCGGACACGACTCGTGCGCGGCAGAGCTAAACCGCAAGTGCGGATAACGCGTCCGCGACCGCAATAGTCAGGATTCAATTCGCGCTAGCGTCTGAACTAGCGCTGCGGTGGACATGTCTGAGCATGGAGGGATGGCAAAATGCGTGGCGCCAGCTACTTCATTGTGTTTCTCGTGCAAATCGCGTGGACCGTGCTGCCGGCCGTGGCGGGGACGGCGTACGTGGGGTTCGATTTTGCGCGCACGGCCGAGTGCCGCGACGTGACGCCGGCCGAGCGGCTCGAACAGTATCCGCAGCAGCGGCTTATCGAGCTGGCGCTGAGCGTTTCGGTCCGCTATCACGGCGTACTGCCGGACGACGTGGAGGAGTTGACGGTGGAAATCGACGGGGCGTCGGCCGGATTGCGGGTGTATGAGTTCGCGCCGAGCACGCAGTTGGCCAGCGACATCGCCAGGCCGATCGAAACCACGACGACGACCAAGAGCGCCCACAACATCGACGCGACGCTGGGCGGTGCGCTGCCGGTGCCGTTTGCCGCCAAGGTGGCGAACGTGTCGCCGTCGGTAAGTGCAGGCATGGCCAGCGGAGAGACGACGACCCGAAAGCTCGACCGCCTGCCGCCGAAGCACGCCGTGGTGGTAAGCGGCACGGCCTCGGAAGGGCGGGGTGTGTTTTTCAAGTTGAAGCGATCGTCGCAAACGTCGCTGGAGGGGGTGCACGAGCTGGCGGTGACGTTCGTCGCGCCGGCGGGCTGGCGGGGCGGCGAAGTGCGCGTGGCCTGCAGCGCCCGCGGCCGACGCAAGCTGCTGTGGATCGAACACCCGGCCACGCTGGGGCGCGAGGGCGACGGCGTGCGGCTGTACGTGGTGGGGCGGGGGAGTGTGCGCCAGGTGGCGAAGCCGGTGGTGACGGAGGCCGACAGCGCAGCCGCTCACTAGGTTGGAAGCAAGATGGGAAGGCGAAGCGCCTGCTGAGCCTTGCCTTTGCTGCATTTGCGGCTCGGCGGGAGCCTCGCCCTCCCAGCTATGCGCTCGTTCAAAACGGCCAGAAGTAGGGAATCAGCACGATCGCCACGACGGCCAGGATCGCGTTCAGCGGCGCGCCGACGCGGAAAAAATCGCTGAATCGGTAGCCGCCCGGGCCGTAAACCATCAGGTTCGTCTGGTAGCCGATGGGCGTCATGAAGCTGGCCGAGGCAGCCAGCGCCAGCGCGATGATAAAGGGCCGCGGGCTCACATCGAGCTGCTGCGCCGTGGCGAGGCAGATGGGAAACATCAGCACCGCCGCGGCGTTGTTGCTGAGCGCCTCCATCACGATCGATCCGAACAAGTAGAGCACGGCCAGCGCTGCGATCGGGCCCGCGGCGGGGCCGAGCGCCTGCGTGGCGTCGACGAGCAGCCCGGCCACGACGGCGGCGGCCCCCGTTTTGTCGAGCGCGATGCCGATCCCGAACGACCCGGCAATCGTCACCAGCACCTGCCAATCGACGCTGCGTCTGGCATCGCCGGCCGAGATGCAGCCGAACGCGATCATGGCCCCGGCGATGAGCGTCGCGGCCACGACGATCGGCACCCAGCCGCTGGTCATCAGCACCAGCAGGATGACGAACAGCACGAGCGCGATCCAGGCCTTGTGCGGACGGACCGGGCGGTACTGGTCGACGTCGCTGACGAGGTAGAACGCCGGGTTGTTTCGATGGGCGCGCACGAAGTGGGGCTGAGTTTGCAGGAGCAGCGTGTCGCCCGGCTCGAGGCGGATGTCGCCGACCTTCCGCTTGACGCGGCTGCCGCCGCGATGCACGGCCACGACGGCCGCGCCGTAGGTGGCCCGGAAATCGGCGTCGCGGATCGTCTCGCCGATGAGCGGCGAGTTGTTGGAAATCACGGCCTCGCACATGCCGCGCTGGGCCTGGTGCACCGGCGAAGCTTCGTAGGCCGGATCGGCCACCGGAATGAGACCCGGTGTCTTTTGCAGATCCACGACGCTGCTCACGACGCCGGTGAACACCAATCGGTCGCTGGCTTCAATCACCTCGTTCGGACCGACTGGCGTGATGATCTCGCCGCCGCGTTCAATCTCGATCAAGAACAAGCCGGGCAGACTGCGCAGCCCGCCCGCTTCGACGCTGCGGCCGATGAGTCGGCAGCCAGGCTGGACCTCCATGTCCGCCATGTACTCGCGCCGCGATTCGCCGAGCTGCTCCAGCAACTCCTTGCGTTCGGGCAGGAGCCTATAGCCAAAGAGCAGAAGATAAGCGACGCCCACGACCGCGTACGGCACGCCGACTTTCCCGATCTCGAACAGCGACATGCCGTCGTTGATCCGCGGGTCGGACGTTTGCAGCATCAGGCCGTGAACGACGAGGTTCGTCGAGGTGCCGATGAGCGTGCAGGTGCCGCCCAGGACGGCCAGGTAGGAGAGCGGAATCAGCAGCTTGGAGGGCGAGATTTGGTTCCGCCGGCACCAATCGATGACGATCGGCATGAACATGGCGACCACGGGCGTGTTGTTGAGAAACGCCGAGATGGGAATGATCACGACCGACAGGCGGGCCGTGGCCCGGCGGGCCGTGCGTGTGCGGCCTAGCACGTGTTGTCCCAGGTAATCGAGAACGCCGGTCTCCTGCAAGGCGGCCGCGATGACGAACATCAGGCCCACAGTGAGCATGCCTTCGTTGGCGAATCCGGAGAACGCCTCCTTGGGCGTCAACACGCCAAACAGCGCCAGCAAGGCCGTGCCGCCCAAAAAGAGAACGTCCGGCGCGCCCAGATTCATCAGCAGCGAGATGATGATTCCAAATGCGACCAACAGCGTGAACCAGGCATGAAAGTCCATGAAATGCCTCGTACAATGGAAGCGCCGACAAAAAAAGGGCTGGAAGCGTCCGGCTTCCAGCCCTTGCGGAGATCATACTTGCACCTGTGGTGGCCATCAAGCCACACAGCCAGCAGCTCCCTGCGACGGGATGGAAGTTACGGGAAGGCAACAACACGCGCATTTTCGACAGGACTGGCTCATACGGAGTGTTTTCGGATGATTGGCGCTGGCAGCTTGAGCGGGTTTCTGCGGCGTGAGAGGTGCGCGCTATCGTAAAACGGCCGGCTCGGGTCGCGGGGCGGCGGGCTTCTCGGCGGGTCGCCCGGGTTGCTGCCGCGCCTGGCGATCGCCGAACAGCAGCCGAAGAATTCCGCGCTTGGCGTCCATCGTCAGGCTGAACAGGGCCGGCACGAGGATGAGCGTGAAGACGGTCGACACCAGGAGGCCGCCCAGCACGACGGCGCCCAGGCCGCGGTACAGCTCGCTGCCGGCACCGGGAAAGAGCACCAGCGGCATCAGACCTAACACGGTCGTCATCGTGGTCATGAAGATCGGCCGAACGCGGGTGCGAACCGATTCGAGGATCGCATCGCGCTGCGGCATGCCTTCTTCGCGCATGTGATTGAGCGATTGGTGGACGATCAGAATCGGGTTGTTCACGACGGTGCCGATGAGGATTACGAAGCCGAGCATCGTCAAGACGTCGAGCGTCTGCAACATGAACAGGTTAAGCACGGCCAATCCGACTACGCCACCAACCGCGCCGAGCGGCACGCTGAAGATGATCACCAGCGGGTAGAGCCAGGACTCGAACAGCGCGGCCATCAGCAGATAGGTGATCACAAGCGCCAGGATCACGTTGAAACGCAAGGCCTGCCAGGTGTCGCGAAGCTTGTCGGCGGTGCCGGCGAGGTTGATCTGGTAGCCGCCCTCGAGTTGCCCGCTCTCGCGAATCGGACGGACGATTTCGTTCTGAATCCTCGACATCGCCAATTCCAGGGGCATCTCCGGCGGCGGCGTCACCTGGATGGTGATCGCCCGCTCGCGCTCGCGGTGGTTGATTTGCTCCGGCCCGCTAGCGAGCTCGACTTCGGCCAGCGCGCCGAGCGGCACGAGTTGCCCGATCGGCGTGGCAATCGGCAGCGCCACCAGGTCCTGCGTATTCCAGCGGTATTCGCCCTGCGGCGCTACCTGGCCGATGTCGGCCGGCCGAGTGCCCATGATCGTGAGGTCAATTTTCTTGCCTTGAAGGTAGTAGTCGCTGGCGTACGCGCCGTCGATCAGCGCGTTGACCGAAAAGCCCAAATCGGTGGTGTTGACGCCCATCTCGGCCGCTTGAAGCAGCTTCGGCCTGACGTGAATCTCCGGGCTGGAAAGATCGAGGCTGGGCATTGGCCGCGCCTGGGCATTGGGAATGAGCGGCCCTACCTGGCCCAGGATTTGACCGCCCAGCGCCACCAGTTTCTCGATATCCGGGCCGGTAATCTCGACGTCGATCACCCGGCCGCCTTCCAGTCCGCGGCCGAACAGGCTGGCCTGTTGGGCGATGGCGATCGTGCTGGGCAACTGGCCGCTGACGCGCATGACAAGCGGCACGAGCTCGCCGGCCCGCGACGGCTCGTGCGCGCGGAGCCCCATGAAGACCTGCCGGCCGCGGGCAACGTAAAAGTTATCTTCGATAATCGGGGCATCCAGCGCGGCCGCTTCGGCAGTGCCCGGATCGACGTCGACGTAACGAACGAGCCCCGCTTCCACGGTTTGGCCAATCTCCATCAACTGATCCATGTTGTAACCGGGAGGAGGCAGCAAGATCCCAAAGACCAGGTTCCGGTTGCCCGTGGGAAGATACTCCACCTGCGGCCACAACGCCCAGGTCCCGCCAATCGCGGCACCAATCATCGCCGCCACCACGCCCAGCCGGCGGATAAGACCGCGCTGGGTCCAGGCGTTAATGGCCACGATCGCGCTGACGAACAGCGCGGCGAAACCCGCAATGGGCGCAACGATCCACTCGCCCAGCCGGCGCGTCCAAGCCGCGTCCGCCTTTCCGGCCGCGGTTCGCTTTCGAAGCCCTTTCGTGTAGCCGTTCCCATCGCCGCCGTGGTGGTGGGCGGCAGTGGGATCGGCATGCGCGCGGGCTTCCTCCGCTTCCCCGGCCTCGTCCCGCTCGGTCAACAAGCGGGCGGCCGCGGTGGGAATCACCGACATCGAGACGAGCATCGACAAGCCGACACCGGCGCTGATGGCCAGCGCGATATCGCGAAACAGTTGCCCTGCTTCTTCCTGGACAAACACGACGGGCAGGAACACGGCGATCGTGGTCAGGGTCGAAGCGGCCACCGCGCCCCACACTTCCTGCGTGCCGCGTACGGCGGCGGTGAACGGCGGCTCGCCCAGCGAGTAGCGCCGATAGATGTTTTCCAGCACGACCACCGCGTTATCCACCAGCATGCCCACCGCGAACGCCAGGCCGGCCAGGCTGATCACGTTCAGCGAGCGTCCCAACATGCCGAGCACCAGGAACGAGCCGATGATACTCGTGGGAATCGCCAGGCCAACGACCAGGGCGCCGCGGGCAAACCAAAAGCCGGCCGCGATGATCACCGCCAGCGAAATGGCGAAGAACCACGGCGAAACGTACGTCGCGGCCAAGGCTGAGACCACGATCAACGGAATGACCAGCAGGGTCCGCACGCCCAGGTGCAAGAACAGCATCAGCACGATCATCGTCAGGGCGCCGCCGATGAAGATGTTGCTCTGCACGAGGTTTACGGCCGAATAGATGTAATCGGTTTCGTCGTACACCTGCGAAAGCTGCAGGCGCCGCGGATTGAGCACGTCTTGGTTGAGCGACTTCACGACTTCGCGCAAGCCGGCCATCACGTCCAGCACGTTGGCGCCGGTCTCGCGCTTGCAGTTGACGGCGATCGTCGTTTCGCCCAATCGCTTGACGACGCCGTCTGGCTTTTTGTATCCCAGCCGCACCTCCGCCACGTCGCGCACGAAGACCGGCGCGCCGTCGCGAACGGCCAGAAGCTGCTGCTCGACTTGCTCCGGGCTGCGAAATTGGCCCAGCGCCCGCACGACCCAGCGACGCTTGCCTTCCCAGATGTCGCCGGCCGAGGTGTCTTGGTTCTGGCTGCGCAGCACATTGCGAACCTGCGTCAGCGTCAGCCGACGGGCGGCCAGCTTTTCCGGATCGACGACCACCTGCAGCTCGTCATGGTAGCCGCCGTGGACGTCCGATTGCGACACGCCGGGCACTCGCTCGAAACGAGCCTCGATTTCATCTTCGGCGAAGCGCCGCAGCGTATTGACGTCGAAGCTCTCGGGCGGCAAGAGCGATTGGAATGCCGGGTTTTGCAGGCCCAGCTCGCGGAGCCGCTTGATCGCGACGCCCGCGTTGCGAGCCGTGCGCACCTTGCTCAATTGGTCCGCCAGCTCGGGGTGCTGTTCGGCGAACGCATCAAGCTCGTCCTTCGACGGTGGCTTCACGCCGAGGATGAACCAGCCGATCGCCTGGTCCGAGGCGTTGGAGAGGCTGATGATCGGCTCGTCGGCGTCTTCCGGATACTCGGGCACCTGCTGCAGGCGGCTGTTCACCAGCGGCACGATCTCGGTCATGCTGGCCTCGACGCCAAACTCCAACGTGATCGTGCCTCGCGAATCCATGCTTTCGGACGACATCTTGATGATGCCTTCCACGCTCTTGAGCTGCTCCTCCTGCTCGATGACGATCTCCTGCTCGACCTCCTGCGGGCTGGCGCCGGGCCAGCGGGTTTCGATCGTGATCGCAGGCCGCTGCACCTCGGGCGTGAGCTGCATCGGCATGCGATCGAGCGCGATGATGCCGAACAGCACGACGAGCAGCACGCCGACGGAAACTTTTACAGGGCTGCGGACAAAGGCGTCGATCAGGGTCATCGTTGTCTACCGTAGGGGAGGCTGTGCCGGACGAATTAAATTCTGTTGTACGAAATTTATTTTGAGGGCCAGCCAGAACTGCTGAATTTCGGCTCACCCCCGGGGGGGGGGGGA